>JAKIZQ010000009.1:14381-17866 GCA_022707945.1 Bdellovibrionales bacterium | reverse complement strand
ATCTAATAAATGAAACAGCATCATCAACAGGAGAGATAATCTACAGCTTGATAAAAGAAGAGCTCAACATGGACATCGATATAAAAACTGCAGAAGCAATATATACTGCTATAATCAGTGATACTAAATCTTTTAGATACTCAAGGACAACATCATACTCCCACAGAATAGCTGCAGAACTTATCGAGTTAGGAATAGACGCTGAAAAAATACAATCAGAGGTTTTTGGAAGTAATAGCCTTGGACAAAAGCGGCAAAGTGGCCTACGTATACATTCCATACTCTACCTTAAACGATAATGAGGTTTGCGCAGCACACACAAAAGGTTTTGTTAACCATCTTTTAACTATAAAAGGTGTAAACATCGCTGTACTCTTTAGAGAAAGTCCAGATAAGAGCATAAAGGTAAGTATTAGATCAAAAGGCATTCATCCAATAGAAGAACTTGCTATGGATTTTGGTGGTGGTGGACATAAATTTGCGGCAACCTTTTCATCAACATTACCTAAAGAAGAGTTAGTAAAAAAAATAACATCAGAGCTTGAAAAGCTCGTAACCGGGAAATAAATGACAACATATAGAGCAGTAATAGTCGAGATACAGAACAACGAAATAGTTTCTGGCAATATAGAAGAAATAAAAAGTCTTGCAGAAACTTCTGGCGCTCAAGTGATACAGGTCTTTTCACAAAACCTAAAAAAGCTCATTCCCTCCACTTGTATAGGATCAGGCAAGGTACAAGAAATCAAAGAATTCGTTAAGAACAACGATATAGAAACTGTTATTTTTGATATGGAACTATCTCCATCCCAAGAAAGCAATCTTGAAGACGAGATAAAAGCCAACATTGTGGACAGGACTGGCCTTATAATAGAGATCTTCGCACAGCGAGCAAGAACAAAAGAAGGAAAGATACAGGTAGACCTTGCTCAACTAAGTTACCTTTTATCAAGACTAAAAGGTAAAGGTATAGACATGAGCAGACTGGGTGGAGGTATAGGTACTAGAGGTCCAGGAGAAATGAAGTTAGAAGCTGACAGAAGAACAATTAAGGATAAGATAGCAAAATTAAAACAAGAGTTAAAACTAATAGAAAAAAACAGGGACTTGCACAGAAAATATAGAGAAAAAAAGAACATCCCTCAAATAGCAATAGCTGGTTACACCAACGCAGGAAAGTCAACCTTGCTAAACCTATTAACATCGTCTGATGCATTCGTAGAGGATAAATTGTTCGCCACATTAGATCCAACTACAAGAAGAATAAAACTATCTACTGGTAAACAGGCAATAATAACTGACACCGTCGGCTTCATACAAAGATTACCACATCACCTTGTAGATGCATTCAAATCAACTTTTGAGGAAATAAAAGAGGCGGACCTGATACTTCACGTAATAGACATATCAACAACTGAGTTTAATCATCACACTAACGTAGTAAAAGAAGTTTTAAAAGAATTGGGTGCAGAACATATACCTGTTATTTATGTATACAATAAAATAGATGCTGTAGAAATACCCAAAGAAACTTTTCTACGTTATCCAAAGCAAAGACCCTTCATAATGATGTCGGCATTAAAAGGCCTTGGGCAAGAAGAGTTGTTAAAAAAGATAGAAGAATCCCTAAGTTCCTTCTGGGAAAAACTAACGTTAAAAATAGGTCACGTTGATTCTTGGATATTATCGTTCCTACTATCTAATGGTTACATAATAAGCCAAGATGAAAAAGAGGATTACACTGTCATAGAAGTAGAGCTTCCTGTATCTGTTGCCGGCAAGCTAAAGAAAAGCTTAAAACCGGGACAGTTGCTATAAAGTTTTTGTTTGCATAAAACATTTAGAAAGTATATTTACAAGCAATGGCTAAAGAAAAAGATTACAAATTAGAGGTTTTCCTTTCAAGAAAGGAAATAGAAGTACTTTGTAAAGATCTTGCAGATCAAATAAACGCGGATTATTCAGAATATATTAACAAAGACCTTCTTCAAGAAGAAGACCCAAAGATAATTGCTCTGTGCATACTTAAAGGTGGCCTCTTTTTTGTCGCAGACATATTAAGGCAAATAAAGATACCTTTTGTAATAGATTTCGTAAAACTATCAAGTTATGGAAAAGATACCCGTTCAAGTGGTACAGTAACGATACTTCAAGACATATCAACAGATATAAAAGGAAAACACATAATAATATTCGACGAAATAGTAGATAGCGGAAGAACCTTGTCCTTCTATATAGAAAGACTTAGGGCCGCAGAGCCAAAATCTATAAGAGTATGCACTCTCATAGATAAAAAAGCCTGTCGTTCTCCAGAAAGCAACGTAAGCGCCGATTATGTCGGAATAGATGCAGGAGAAGAATTCCTTGTTGGATACGGGCTTGATTTTGGTGAAAGATATAGGAACCTTCCAGACATCTACCAGCTGATAGAAAAATAAACAGGTGTTAAATTTTTAATAATTAATTCAAAAGCAAATAAAGCTAACCCACTGTAATAATTCACCTACTAATAAGGCACAGAACTTGCATCAATAATTTTTAGCTTAAAAAGCTAGGAGGATTTTTGCTTTATGAAAAATCTTAAAAAACTCATTTTTATTGTTTTACTTGGGGCTCTTTCTTTGCCTGTTTTTGCACAGCCACATAATCTATGGGGGAAAAAAGGTTTCGTCTCTGAACTTCTTCATAAAGAATACCTTAAATACATTTCTAATAGGACTGCCTCTCATTTCAATCTAGATCCAGAAGTCTTCAATAAAGCGTTTAATGAATCCATAAGCATTATGGAAGCTATAGATGTACTAGAAAGAGATTTAACTGTTTCTATATTAATCGGCGATAAAGAAGGAGCACTTAAAGCATTTAATGAACTAACTGACAAATATTATGAAATTAATCCAAAAGTAAAAAACCACTTCACAAAATGCTTAACAATGTTTTTTGACGCCAAGACAGAAGCTGACTACACAAAAGTATATGAAGAATTCATAAAAACTGCAAATAATGGAGTCGATGAACAACTCGAGTGGAAAGGAACACTACTTAGAGCTATGATAGAAAGACAAGAAATGGGTAATATTTAATAGATTATCTCTATATTGTTGTGTTTGCAAAAAGCGATAAGTGCAAGACGGGTTTTTTCTGGTCTTGAGAACCTTTCTAGGTTTATTAAAAGACTTTTTATCCTTGAATGCTCGTCAAGATACTCAACAAGACAATACTGCCTGTCTATCATCGTAAAGAACAGGACCTTAAAATACATCCTCTTTATCCTGTTGGCAGGCAGTTCGATCCTAAAATATGTTGGAAGCTCTTTGTGTGAGTAAGTAAGGATATTATTTTCCATTTTAACGTAACTTGTCTTTGTCCAAATGAACTTCATGGCACACAAGATAAAAGGCAGATACACATCTGTTATAAAACCGGGCATCAACTTGAACCTTATGACAAGGTAGAACCAGATTACGACAAGGAACATCCACTTG
>JAKIZQ010000009.1:3891-14371 GCA_022707945.1 Bdellovibrionales bacterium | reverse complement strand
GTCAGTAAAAAACCTGTATGAGTATTTCTCGTATGTTGACGTTGACATCCTAAAAGTACCCCAATAAACTAGCCTCAAATGCCTGAAAGGATATCTCGACCATTAATAAGGACCGAAGACATCATTGCCCTGATGATGATAATACCATCACTATGGGTAACAAGTCCATCTGAGTATTACAGCCTTTTAAACGGAAGTATAATCCTATCTAAGCACGCTACGGGGCTGCTTTTGCTGTTCATTTTTGCCATCCTAGCAGCACTTTACCAGAACAGGATGCAAAGGATAGTAGACACTATTAAGTCTGGAGTAAAAATACCAGAGGTCACGATACAAGATCAGTTCGTTCATCTATGGAAAACCAAGTTCAACATCCTCTACGTAATAAGGGACTATCTTCCCTTCTTGCTCTGCATAATAGCATATCAAAAACTGGTAACCTTGGTACCTCATGTCCCACATCAGGGACTTGATAAGATGTTCTTACAAATAGATGCCGCGGTGGTACAGGAATTCAGACACTACATCTTATCTAAAGTAGGTCATTATAGATGGTTCAACGATCTATTGCATCTTTCATATAAAACACACATACTGGCCGTACCATTCGTAGCAATTTATCTTTATATCTTTAAGGAATATTCAAAATTCAGAGGATTCCTTTTATCCATAGTCATAGCCCTAATACTTTCATTGGTCGTTGACATGTTTTTCCCAAGCATAGGAATGGATATTTATACAAAAAAATTCCATGTACACTGGGACGGAACAATCAGTATTCCTGCATTATATACAGCAGTCGTGTTGGTTTACTCTTTTAGAGTAGGAAAAACCCTTACTTCATTCTTTATACCCGTAGCCCTGTTATTATTCTTTTCAGATATACTCTCATTCTCTAATTACTTTTCAGCAATAATGATAAGTATTATCGTCGCTTTAATTTCTGTACCGTTGTCTAGTCTGCTCATGTGGAGGTCAAGAACTTGAACAATTTTATTTGGTTCACAAAAAAATATTTAAGGCCACATTGGCCAAAGTTGTTATTAGCTTTTGTGCTGGGAATATTAGTAAGCATAGTACCTGTAGCCAGTGTGCAACTTATAAAACCAACGCTGGACGGTGTTTTCGTCGGTAAAAGTGTAGGAACATTAAAGTTCGTATCCCTTGCTGTAATAGTCCTTTATTTTTTGAGCGGACTAAGTAGATATTTCCATTTCACTATGCAAAGAGGGATTGGAGAATTGTCTTTAATGCACTTAAGAAATGACCTGTACTCACACATGATACGACTCCCCTTTTCTACCACATCCAAACATCATTCAGGCTCTATGTTCACAAGGGTCATAAACGACGGACAAAAAATACCAGAAGGAGTAATGCTTTCTTTTGATCTTATAAGAGAGCCAATAACCTTTATAGGCTTTATAGTTACAGCGATGATGGCAAGCTGGAAACTAACGATAATGATACTTATAGTTGCACCTTTCGTTGTTTTTGTAATTGCTAAAGTTGGCGCTACTGTAAAAAGATATACACAAAGGAACCTCGAACAATATGGTACTTTAGGTTCTATACTGAACGAAACATTTAACGGTCTAAGGATAATCAAAGCCTTTTCTATAGAAGTTATGATGAAGGCAAAATTTTTGGATATAAATAGAACGCTTTATAAAGTCATATTTAAAACATATAAAGTGGAAGAAATATCCACGCCGTTGGTAGAATTCATAGGTAGTCTTATAACAGCACTTGTAATATATGTGGGAGGTCTATGGGTCATAAACGGAAGTATAACACAAGGTGAGTTCATGACCGTAATTGTTACACTTGGCCTTGCACAGGGACCTATAAAGAAGATAAATAACTCAAATCTTAAACTACAGGCATCAATAGCTGCAATAGCTAGGATACGGGACATACTTAACATGCCAATAGAGAAAATGACCAGTGGTATACAATTAGAAGGAGTAAAGGATTCAATTAAATTCAACAACGTCTCATTCACATATCCAGATGGCGAAGAAGAAGCACTCAATAATATAAGCTTCCATATAAAGAAAGGAGAAGTTGTAGCCTTGGTTGGCTCTAGCGGTAGCGGTAAAACAACTATCGCAAGTCTTTTACCAAGATTTTATGATCCATCTAAAGGTAATATAGAAATAGATAACAAGAATATAAAGGATTTTAGTATAAGGTCATTAAGAGAACATATAGCAATAGTTACTCAGGATACTTTTCTTTTCAACGATACGGTAAGTTCAAACATACTCGCTGGAAGAAGAACCGCATCCAAAGAGGATGTTGAAAAAGCCATAGAACTATCTTACTCCAAAGATTTTATTTCCAGACTACCAGAGGGTTCTAACACCATATTAGGAGAAAGAGGTTTAAGACTCTCCGGTGGTGAAAAACAAAGGCTAACCATAGCAAGAGCTATAATAAGGAACGCACCTATACTGATATTGGATGAAGCTACCTCTTCCTTAGATAGTGAATCAGAGATAGCCGTACAAAATGCATTAAAGACACTAATGCAGAACAGAACCACCCTTGTAATAGCCCATAGATTATCTACGATAAAGAATGCCAACAGAATAATAGTCCTTGAAAAAGGCAGAGTAGTACAAGAAGGAACTCATGATGAATTAATAAGATCAGAGGGTGCTTACAAAAAATTCTATCAAAAACAATATGGAGAACTAAATTGAAGATCGCTAACTCTATAATAAAGGGGCTCCCTGTTTTTGCCTTTGATGAAATAGACACTATGTTCAATTCTCTAAAAGCAAAAGGAATAACACCAATAGATTTTGGTATAGGAGATCCTAAAGATCCAACTCCTTCTTTCATAAGAGAGGCAGCAAAACGTTCTATCGACGAAAATGCTGGAAGAGGCTACCCAATCTACAATGGGACCAAAGAATATAGATTCGCAGTATCACAATGGATAAAAAAACGTTTTTCTGTCGATATAGATCCTGACAAAGAAATATGTACTGCCATAGGAGCCAAAGAACTTATATTTAATCTATCTAATGCGTTCGTTGAACCTGAAGACTACATAATAATGCCAAACCCTGGATACCCTCCATACCTTAAAGGAGCTTTATTCTCTAGAGCTATTCCCTACTTTCTGGATCTAAAAAAAGAAAATAACTTTTTACCAGATCTTGATTCGATTCCAAAGGACGTAATAAAGAAAACGAAAATACTATGGCTTAACTACCCCAACAATCCTACTGCTGGTACAGCAACCATAGATTTTTTAAAAAGAGCAGTTGAGTTCTGCAACAAGAACAACATCGTGGTCATAAATGATGAGTGTTATAGTGAGATCTATTACGAGAATGAATTCAAACCACATTCCATACTTGAGGTATCAAAAAAAGGCGTACTTAGCATAAATTCCATGTCTAAAAGAAGTTTAATGACAGGGTGGAGAATAGCATGGGTTGCAGGTGATAATGAGCTTATAGACACAATAAAGAAATTAAAAACTAACATAGATAGTGGCCCACCATATTTTGTACAGGATGCGGCGATAACAGCATTAAAGGATGAAGTTCATGTTGAAGAGAACAGAAAAAGACTAAAACAAAGACGTGATGTTCTTGTTGAAGCCTTTACTTCTGTTGGCTTTGAGGATTGTACGCCAAGAGGCACATTCTATATCTGGCAAAAACTTCCAGATGGGGTTAAAGGCATAGATCTTTGCAAAAAATTATTAGAACCAGAATATGGAATAGTTGTAACTCCCGGAAGTTTTTTAACAGAGACTATAAACAATAAGAATATCGGTGATAACTATTTAAGAATGGCGCTTGTTCCTTCTATAGAAGAGTGCAAAGTAGCGGCAAAAAAAATAGCAGAAGCTGTTAAAAAACTATAGCGGTGTTATATTGGGTACTGGCATCCTACCGTCGCCATTAATACGAAAATTATAGAAACCATCTGGTTTCTTTGCGGCTTGAGGAAGAAAAGACATAAAAGACCCAAAACTTCTTTCTAGTTCTCCGCCAAGTTTAAGCTTAACAGTGAATTCGTACCTATTGCCTTTATATGACCATTTACCCCTTAAAGAGCCATCTATATCATCACCTGCTCCACCAAGTACAAATTTACCAACAGTGAGTTCGCTTTTTTGTAAAGAAACAGAAGCTTCTCCCTTCTTAACAGAAAACGGTGGTATTGCAAAAAAACCAACATTAGTCCCTTCTTTAGAACGAAGGTCGTCAAGCAATAACTCTGCTGTAAGATCTGAATAAACTATATTCCTAAGATTAATGTATCCTTCTAAATTAAGATTGGCCTTTGCAAACAGGTCCAGTGAATACTGTGGATATAATATATCCCTAAGTTGTACATCAACGGCATATACTTTAAGATATAATTCATCCACTGGTGTACCTATCAAAGAAAATCCGCTTATTTTTATTTGAACTTCACCCCTAAAAGATTCTGACTCTACTTTTAATGCAGGGGATAACATTAAGACGGACAAAGGGGATATTCCTATCTTTGTCCTGCCCAAAAGGATATCTTTTGTTGAACCCTGTAATCTTAACTTAGCAGAATCAAACTTTATACCAAGACTAGGTATAAAAGAAAATTTTGGACTATCTGCTTCAATACTTATTCCCGTCTGTGCTTTTATACTATCAAAGATACTTTCAACAACTTTTTCGTCGGGGAATGACACTCTAAAAAAAACAATAAAAGCAACCAAGAACAAAGCTATATAATATCTTCGTTTATAGATATATTTAAACAAAGACTTCAGTTCTTTCATTTTGGAGTCCTCGCCAACACTTCGAACTCAACGTCTATGTATCTTATATCATCTACTCTTCTTTTTATCTTCAATGATGAGATAACTGCAAAGACCTCGTTCTTCTCTATACCAGACAAAAGCTTAACTAATTGTCTTATAGTTATCTTCTCATATTTCACGGTTGCAATATTCTCTACGAATTTACCTTTTTCAACATCTTTTTTTGGTGTCTCTTTAAGGTCTATTCTCGTCTCTGGATTTATTAAAGCAGCAACTTGCTGTTTTTCTATTAGATCGGTCAAAGATACATATTTTGAACCAGATGTTTCTGATCTTCTTTTTTGCAATTCCAATTTGTTTGCCTCTACAAAATCGTTCAGAACATCGAGCTCAGTAATAGTGGATCTTGCTTCTTCTATCTTTAATTCTTTTTCTGATATTCCCGACAGCATAGACATCATTATCCATACAAGTATAAAGACAGCTAACGCAACAAGACCATTCTTTAATAGTTTTTTATCCCTAGGAGAAAGAGCATCATAACGTGATCTTAGTTTCTCTAAGAAAACACTTTCAGTAAAGTTGTACCACCACTCCTGGAATCTATATTTAATTTTATCGAACATTATTTGTTCCCATCCTCTTTATAAAGAGAACTAAGTTCTAGCTCTACACCATTAGCTGTTGTTTTACCCTCTTTAACTTTAATGTCCTTAAAGACCTTACTTAGCTCAAGACCTTTAATTAAGTTGTCTGCAGTTTCTTTATTTGGAGTATAGAATTTTGCTGATTTTAACTCTGATTTTTGTATATCAAGATCTACAAAATCTACTTTGTTACTTTGATCTATGTTTGCAGACAAAGAACTAAGCACAGATAAAGAAGACCCTTCTTTAACACTAGAACCTTCTAACAGCGCCTTTTGTGATTTAAGTCTTGTCCTTGCTTCTCTTACTATTTTTGGGTAATTATCCAAAAGATTCTTTTGAGCTCTTTTATCCTTGTCTGGAAAAGCTTCTTTTAGTTTCTGCTCAACATCAACATTGTATCGTTCCTGAATCCTATTCAATAACATAGAATGTGCGAACAAATAGAACATAAAAAACACAAAAGCTATTATAAAATTCCTTATAGTTGGTCTAAACAACCTTACAAATTCTGAAGCATCACCAGAGGAACTAGAGCCTTTTTCTTTCTTAAAGTTTAAACCCTTTAAAGGTGTCTTGCCTGCATATCTCAAGAAATAACCTATAGTGTTACAAAATTTTAACTCATCTGGTGTTCCACTAAATGGAAGTTTGATTCCTATTGACTGATGGAATTCTAGAGGCTGTATATTAAGCTTTAATTCCTGTATCATATACTCTTTAAAATTTCTGGTTTGCCAGCCGGCTCCTGCAAGAAAACATCTAGATATATGATCTTTCTTTTCTGACCTATAACTGGCCAATGTTTGATTTATATCCCTTATTACAAGATCACTGGCTTCTTTTAATATCGTAGAAAAACTTATCTGCTCTTTTGTGTAATTAGAGGTATCTCCATCAAGTATTATATATCCAACGTCTATTTTTGATGTCTCTGCTTGCTGATACGGCAGATCATAATACTCCATTATTTTTTTAGTAATATGTTCTCCACCATAATTTATAACCCTTGCATATTCAGGAATACCATTCCTAGAAAGTACAACATTGGTCTTGGTGCTTCCCATATCTATTATTACTACAGGATGTGACTCTATTTGTTTTTGGCTTTTACCGTCTTGTTCTACCTCTATTATCTCTTTTCCAAGTTTAAGAAAACTCCCCAGGCTGAATAAAGCATCTGTACCTGTTGTAACAACATCAGGTTCTATTCCTGCATTCTTAAGAAGTTCCATGTAAGAATTAAAATCTTCTTTCCTTGTAACAGTAACGAACACTCTGCTTCCCTTATCGAGATATTCTACAACCTGCCATTCATATAATATATCTTCCAATTCAAAAGGCATTTGCTCCTCTATTTCTAGAGGTAATGCCATAGAAATCCTTTTATTGTCCTTAAAAGGTAAAGTAAAAAATCTTGTGGTGGTCTTTTCTGATGGGTATATCAACACTGTTTCTGCTGGTTCATATTTCTGTTCAGACTTCATCACTCTTATAGCTTCTAAGATCCTCTCAGAAGCGCTTAGCTTTGAATCATCAGGGATTATGGTATTAGAGAAACTAAGTAGCTTATGCCCGCTATAACTTTTTTCAAAGTATAACGCCTTAATTGAATAAGAACCTATGTCTAATACAAGTACTTTCAATCCTATCTATACTCCCAATAAACAATACTAGGGACTGGGTCTGTACTGCTCTTTTCTGGCAAGCGCCCCTCTAGTAATAGTTTACTATAAGCTTCTGAAACATAACATATAATCTTTTTAGATACCTTGCCACTATGACCCACTGCTTCTATTTTGTAATTATCCTCACTAAAGGAAAGCGGTATCTTTAAAGGGTTAAAGTCTGCTGTGGCTATCTTTGTGTTCTGACCTATCCACGTTTTAAGGTCTTGTTCACTTGCAAAGTCGCCTGTAAGCTGTATTTTCTCCATCAATAGTGTTATTTCCTCATCTGTAAGCTTGGGTTCTATGGTTTTCCACATATCTTTGTCAGCTTTATTAACGTTTATGCCTCCCCCAGAGAATATCGTTACCATCGGACTAATAAAATCAAAAAGCTCATCATTCATCCCTTCTATCATATAAAGCTCAGACATGCTGTGCATTGGAGTATTCCTTACCCTATAGGGAGGGTTTCTCTTTTCATAATATATGTTCTCATCGCCTCCGTTTCTTGAGTTAACATCAGCATCTATCCAGTCTATTATATTGTTTATAGTCCTTTCAAAATCCTGTATTGGATGTCTGTAACCAAAGCTCTCATCTTCTTGTATCTTGGCTACATAATGTGATTTCATCTGTTCTTTAAAGGTCTCTATCCTCTCTTCATTCAACGGAATAGCATTAATGTTTATTAAAGAATCTGTAGAAGATATGTTTTGATCAAAATAACCAACTTTTGAGATATTAGTGTCTTTTTTTATCTGTTCAAGCATACTCCTCATGCCAAGATCCAAATTTTCATCGCCAGTAGCACCAAAAGAAAGAAGCTCTGCTGGTGGCGGAAAAACGAATGGTAAACTTATTATTATAGACGTTACTGAACTTGGGATCTTAACGCCACCCATTTCGAAGGTCTTTACTTTGTTGGCTATTGCTATCCTCAACATTGCGACATTAAGAGATGATTTTGCAAGATACTCTGCGGCTACTTCATCCTTGTAGTTAGACGACATAGCATTAGTTACCCTTGTAGTATAATTAAGTTCAAGCATTATTACTGACAATAAAGCAACCGTTGTCATAACCAGTAAAAGAGCCATGCCTTTTTTGTCCCTGATACTTTTCAAGATGCAGTGCCTCCGATTAAAGTTAACCCTAAGTCTACATTATTAGGATTAAGTATCTTTATCTTCTGTAATAAACGTATCTTTTTCTCTTTGTTAGTAGGTGATATTAACTCCATACTAACCTCTACAGCTACTGGGAATAAATATAAAAATTCCCCTTGTGTAGAGTCCCATCTATCAACCCAAGCAGCTTCCATTTCGCCAATCTTAGGCCTAAGATATCTGAACCTTAACTCCTCAATACCTTCTGCTAAAATATATTTTGCACCACCTTCTTCTATTTTATCGTCTATAAATGGTGACTCTCTTTTAACCAGATTATTCTTTGATGAATCTTTTTGATCTGTTTCTATTGTATAACTTATCTCACAAGTATCTGTTTCATTGGTATCTTTATACATGCGTCTGTGAGACGACGAAGAAAATAATATTGAGTCCTTTGTCCCCCTAAAGAACGAAAATACCTGGTATTGATCAAACTGAGGGAGTGTTTGCCTATATTGCACACTTTTTCTAGTATCCAGAGGAGAATGAAAAGCAAGACTTATATCTTTTTGCATATGTCTTAATACAGTTCTGGCCGTATGATAATAATCATTCTCATCAGAAACTTTACTTCTTATATTCATACCTGTACGAGTGCTCATAACAGCAAAAACAGCAACTGCAGAAAAAATAGCCAAGGCTATCATGACCTCTATCAAGGTCATGCCATTACAATGCTTGTTAATAGCCTTACAGGCCCGGTACAAAATTCCTGACTGCATTAAAATCCACCATATAATAAACTAAGACCACACTTGAATACTGTGTACCAGCCTTTACAGGCCAAGACACCGTTACTGAAACTTCTCTCAAAGAATCTTTCATAACTCTTTCAACATTACTAGCCATTAAACCAAGGAACTGTTGGTCACCTTGAGCTGCTCCAACATTTTCTGCCTCTTGTTGCATATCTCCTGACGACATAAATGTATTCATTATCTTGGATATGGGAATATTTACTTCTTTTACCTCACGTTTCCACTTCCATCCTTTATATTCTTCTTCCTCAAACGAACCCTCATTTTTCTCTCCAAGTTCCTTAACATAAGCAAAACCCTGTATACTTGAATTGATATCTATATCTTCCATCATATCTCTTGCAAGGCTAGTAGCTATTGTAACAAATCTAGATTTTTGAGAGGTATTTAGGGACATAACTTGTCCACCAGTAAGCGCTGTGAGCGTTATTGAAAGTATCATTAACGCTATCATGACCTCTACAAGAGTGAATGCTCTATTCTTCAACTTCAAGATACCTACCTTCTATTTTAGCCTTACCGTTAAGAGGATTTAGCCTTATAGAATAAAATCCTGTTCTACTCTTTTGACCACTAAGTCTTATAATTGTGTCTTCTGTTGCTCCCTGTGGAAAGAAATAAAGATACGCTATTTCTTCTGTGTATTTCTTTTTTGTACTCAGATTCTCTATACTATCAAGTTCCACACCAGAAGCTAACTTTTGTATTTTCCCAATTCCTCCTGGGAAGTCATAGAACACTTCTTTTTTTTGCTTCTCTTGTTTTTCTCTCTCTTCCCTATCAGATTTAGAATCGTCGTCTTCTTCGTCAACGACCTCAACAAGTTCATCACTTGAAGATACTTGAAGCTGGAACGTTCTTTTATCAAAATCAAAAACTATTCTATGTATCTTACCTTTTATTACAGCACTGTCATAAGCAAACTTTGACAAAGACGCTATTTGGAATGCCGATGACTTTAAATTAGTTCTTAATACATTTTTTATAGTAGGTGTACCAATGCCTATCACAGCGGCAAGCACTGCTATAACTATAAGTATCTCTACAAGTGTAAAACCTTTATTATTCACTTTCTATAACGATGTCTTCTGCGTATCCGTCCCCACCCTCTTTTCTATCCTTACCATAAGACATAATGGAATACTTCGTGCCATCGGATTCATAGATAAAAGTTTTTCCCCACTGATCCTTTGGTATTTTCTTCATATAACCAGATGGATTATAGTTCTCTGGTTCTGTACCTGCTGTTGGTTTTGTCACCAAAGCCTCAAGGCCTTGTTCTGTTGTTGGATAAGAACTGTTATCTGTGTAATACAATTGTAATGCCTGTTCTATGTTCTTCATCTGGTTCTTTGTGTTCTCTACTTTTGATTTTTCGAACATAGGCAGTATGTTGGTAGCAACTAATGCACCAATAGCACCCATGATAGCAATAACTATCATTATCTCGACTAACGACATACCC
>JAKIZQ010000009.1:3404-3842 GCA_022707945.1 Bdellovibrionales bacterium | reverse complement strand
AACTGCACCGCCCATTAAAATTATCATCGCTGGTTCCAACAGTGATGTAAGCGTTTCTATCCTAGTTTCCACCTCATTTTCATATGATTTACTAATGTGACTCAACATTACTTCTAGCTCTCCTGTTTTTTCACCTACACTTATCATGTGTATGACTATAGGTGGAAATTCTTTCGTTTTAGAGAGTGTAGAAGCCAAGCTTTGTCCTTCTGACAAGGATTCTTTTGCTCCTTTTAATGCTTCTTTGATAATTGTATTGTCCACAACATTAACGACTATATCTAGAGCCTGTAATAAAGGAACCCCTGCGCCATGTAAAGTTGAAAGAGTTCTAGTGAATTGACTCACAGACGTTAAACGAACTATCCTACCAAACAAAGGTAGTTTAAGTTTGATATCATCCCATTTTCTTCTTCCAGAACTTGTTTTGATGTATCT
>JAKIZQ010000009.1:0-3379 GCA_022707945.1 Bdellovibrionales bacterium | reverse complement strand
ATTGCTATCAATATTCTGGTATATATAGGTAAAGCCACTGCCATATCATCGAATATTGCAGTTATTTTTGGTATAACGAACATAAAGAGTACACCTATTATTATAACAGACACTATCACCATAAGTACAGGATACGCCATCGTCGATACGATCTTGTTCTTGAGTGCTGATTGTTTTTCTGTATATTCAGCAAGTCGCTCCATTACAAGACCAAGGGTACCAGAAGCCTCACCAGCCTTTATCATGTTTACATATAGTGGAGAGAATATCTCCTTATGTGGCCCAAGAGCATCTGCTATAGAACTACCCTCGTTAACTTTTTGTTTTGCCTCTGTAAGTATCATTTTTAATCTTTCATTCTCTACTTGATCGGCTAATGCAGTAAGTGCGTCGACTATTGGTATATTGGCATTTATCATGGTCGCCAACTGGCGAGTCATCATAGTTATGTCTGAATCTTTTATTTTTTTACCTATAGTAACCCTAAGAACTTCTTTTTTATCTAGATTATCTGCGGCTGTTTTTTCTCTAACATTTGTGGCATATATCCCTTTTTGTTTTAATTTCAATTTTGAATTCTTTAGTGAGTCAGCCTCTATGACACCATCAACTTTTCTTCCTTGAACATTAACTCCTTCATACCTATATATACCCATCTAGGAACACCTCATTCATTCTGCGTAGATCGGAAGAGCTCTTCTATGGTCGTAATACCTTGCAGAACCTTTGCTATTGCATTCTGCCTTACAGTTACCATTCCTTCCTTAACGGCTTGTCTTTTTATAGTATTAGCATCTGTGCCAGATAGTATTAATGCACGAAGTTCATCTGATATTATCATCAACTCGCTAACAACTGTTCTTCCCATATAACCAGTGTTAGAACATTTTTCACAGCCTCTAGATTTAAATATAGTATACTTTGATAACATATCACTGCTTATACCGAGTTCCTTTAACTCTGAATCATTAGGCATATATGGTTGTTTACAGAACTGACAAACTTTTCTAACAAGCCTTTGCGCTACCACACCCAATATGGACGAAGAAACAAGGAACGGTTCTATCCCCATATCTACTAACCTGGTTATAGCACCTGGGGCATCATTGGTATGAAGGGTTGAAAGAACGAAGTGACCTGTAAGAGCAGCGTCTATAGCTATCTCTGCTGTTTCTTGGTCCCTTATTTCTCCAACCATTATTACGTCTGGATCTTGTCTTAATATCGCCCTAAGACCACTGGCAAAGGTAAGGTCTATTTTTGGATTAACTTGTATCTGTCCAACTCCAGAAAGCTGATACTCTACTGGATCCTCTACTGTTATTATGTTCCTTTCTACAGAGCGTATTTTTGAAAGACATGCATATAACGTAGTAGATTTACCAGAACCAGTAGGTCCTGTAACAAGAAAAATTCCGTGCTTTTTGGTCGTTAAGACATTTATCTTATCTAATGCTTCTCCACTAAAACCAAGTTCTGTAAGGTCTATTACCATGCTGGACTTATCCAAAATACGCATTACCAGTCTTTCACCAAAAGAGGTTGGAACAGTAGACAACCTTATATCTACGTCTTTGCCAGCTATTTTTATCTTTATTCTTCCATCCTGAGGTAATCTTTTTTCTGCTATATCAAGGTCTGCCATTACCTTTATTCTTGAAGAGATGGATGCATGAAACCTTTTAGCTGTCTTAAAAACATCATAAAGAATACCGTCTATACGAAATCTAACAACGACCTCTTTTTCATAAGGTTCTATATGTATATCACTCGCTTTTTCTTTTACAGCCCTGAACATCAATGAATTCACTAGTCTTATTATTGGAGCCTCATCGTCCCCCGCATCTAAAAGGTCTACAGGTTCATTAAGATCGTAGGCAAGTTCGTCTCCAGAAACATCCTCTAAACCCTCTATCAAGTTAGAAGAACTTCTTTCATAAACTTTGTTTATTGCTTCTTGTAGAACAAGAGGACTGGTCACCATGACCTTTACCTCTTTTTTGAAAATAAGCCTTATATCGTCTATTGGTTTATGATTAAGTGGGTCTGCTATAGCTACGGCAACATAATCTACAGTTTGGGATACTGGTAATATGAGGTTTTGTTTTGCATAGTTCAAAGGTATCTCTTTTATTAATACAGAGTCTATATCGTTAGCAGGGATATGATCTAGGTATGGATAACCCATTTGTATCGCAAGTGCTTTAGCAAGTTCCTCTGTAGTAAGATAGTTCTTACCTAAAAGGACTTCTCCAAGACGTAGGCCTTTTTGACGCTGTATATCTAATACTTCTTCCAGTTGTTCTGGAGTAAGCGAAGTATGCTTAAGAAGTATCTGCCCTATCTTATTACTTGAAATACTCATCAATACTCCTAGTCTATCTTAAAAGTCTTAACGCCATTGTCAGGCATGTAGTTCTTCTCGTCTATTTGTTCATTTATCTTATTCTCTATCGCATTTATGACCTTGCCATATTTGTCCTCTCCACCAAGGTTTTGTTTAACAAAACCTTTTCTGTTCTGAAGTATTTTTTGAGATAGATCACTATGGGTTTCATAATCCCTTATTATATTAGGAGTTATGAACACAATAAGGTTCGTCTTTGATGCTCTTGTGGTCTTGCCCTTAAAAAACCAACCAAGTAGAGGAATATCGCCAAGAACAGGAACTTTGTTATAAGTTGTGCTTAAATTGTCGCTTAATAATCCACCTATAACGACAGTATCTTTATCCCTTACCACAACAGATGTTTTTATATTCCTTGTATTAGTAGCTTGAGTTGTTGTTGCAAGATCTTTTGGTGCTTTATCCGTTATGTTAGAAACCTCTTGTTCAACATCCAATTTCATAAAGTCAGAAGCTTCATTTATCCTTGGTGTTATTTTCAGCGTTAAACCAACTTCTACTTTATCTATATTCTGTTGACTAAGACCTGTCGTACTAAGAACCGTACCAGAAACAACTGGTATTTTATCAAGTACCTTTATGGTAGCTTCTTCGTTATCAGATGTTATTATAGAAGGACGCTGAAGAACGTTAGCTTCACTATTTTTCTCTATCGCGGTTATAAAAGCAGATAGAGTTGGTATACTAAGTGTTTGTCCACTAAGTTTTACTGACACGGTTTTTTTACTTCCAAAACCTAGTATCATCCCACTAAGCGCTGCTGGGTTGGTAAGGAAGTTCATAATATTGTTGGTGCTTGAAACACCAGAATCAAAACCAACGGCCCTAGGAACTTCTGAACTCAAAGCATAGTTGGACGAAATACCAAAACTTGTATCGTCGTTAAGTGATACTTCCATGGTTATAGTTTCAAAAAGTACCTGGCCTTTTCTTCTATCTAAGGAATCTATTACCTTTGCCAAAGCTTCAAAT
>JAKIZQ010000099.1:4195-4463 GCA_022707945.1 Bdellovibrionales bacterium | reverse complement strand
TGGATCAACGTTAATTACACAGTCACCATATTGTCCGTGACCACCAGATTGTTTTTTATGTTTTCCTTGTACTTCTTTAACGCTCTTCTTTATAGATTCCCTGTAAGGTATCCTTGGAGGTCTAAAGCTAACATCCAATTTATATCTTTCTTTTAGCATTTCTAACACAACGTCCATTTGTAACTGTCCAACTCCAGAAAGTACCAACTCTTTTGTTTCTGCTACTCTGTTAAAAGAAACAGATGGATCTTCCTCTGTTATTTTCCTT
>JAKIZQ010000099.1:0-4152 GCA_022707945.1 Bdellovibrionales bacterium | reverse complement strand
GAACTCTTTTTGGTTCTGGAGAAGCTTCGAACATCTTTGAAGATATAGAACTATCAACTATGGTAAAACCAGTTTTAAGGTCATCACACTTATCAAGTACAACTATATCACCAGCCACAGCCTCTTCTATAGCCTTAAGCCCGTCTACATACGGTTTGCTTATTTTTGAGAGTTTTAGAGAGTGGTTGTTGTCTGCTATTATAGCCTTTGAATTCTTATTTAATTTTCCGCTGACTATTTTTACATAATTCAATTTACCTGTATAAGCATCCATCCTTGTTTTAAATACATAAGCCGCTAAAGGCGCTGTTTCTGATGTATTAATATTATCTTCACCTTTGAACTTAAGTTGGTTGAACTCAGCACCAGATGGTAGATAATAGAATATGCCTTCTCTTAACTGATCTACACCTATACCTTTTGAGGCTGAACCAGCGAATACAGGAAAAGCAGTTCTTGCTTTAACAGAAACACCCAGAACCTTTCTTAAGTCTTCCATTGATATCTCTTTACCTTCAAGGTACTGTGACATCAGGTTCTCGTCGTTCTCAACGACAGCCTCTACCATTATGCTTCTATATTTTGCAACAAGATCTGCATACTGAGCTGGTATATCCTCTTCCTTGGCCTTTCCGCTATCATCTTTGTACGTATATAACTTTTGTTTCATAAGATTGATAACGCCAACAAGTTCCTCTCCTTTGCCAATAGGTATGACAACTGGAACTGGTGAAATACCAAACTGTGATTTTATGCTTTCCAGAGCCTTATCAAAATCTGCTGATGGATCATCCATCATGCTCACAAATATCAAAGTAGATAGTTTATAATCATTTATTCTCCACCAATGTCTTAGTCCCTGATCTGTAGCTCCACTCACACCATTCACCACATATACGGCACCGTTAGAAACCCTTGAACAGTTAATAACGTCATTTATGTAATTAAGAGATCCCGGTGTATCCAACAAATAAAGCTCTCTATTATCTGGCATGTCCACCATGTATGTTTTAGAGAATAAAGTATAATTCCTGTTAGATTCTTCTGGTTCAACTGCTAGTTTGTCTTTTGCATTCAAAAGTCTTTTGGTGATATTGGTTTTACCATTACCATCCACAGATACCATCGTTACGATTCTCTTGTTGTCTACAGACACAGCCATAAAAAGTTCCCTCCTATTGCTTGAGTGTTAGAGATTTAGGAAAAATATAAAACTAAGTATCAATAAGTTTTTGCTCTCTTTTTTGTTTTATTTAACTGACGCAATAAACCACAAAAACCCAGATTTTTCAAGAAGTTTATGTTCTTAGGGTATTATTCAACTATTTGTTTTTATTAAGATACTCATTAACACCTAGAGCCGCTATACAGCCATCACTGGTAGCTGTAACCATTTGCCTGTGGGCCTTTTTAACTATATCTCCTGCACAATACAGCCCTTTAAGACTACTAGACATACTGTTATCTGTTAAAACGTATCCATAGTCATCCATATCACAAAGTCCTTTCAAAAGTTCACTCTGTGGCTGATATCCAACATATATAAAAACACCGTCACATTTAAGGTCAAGTGTCTTGCCCGTCTTGACGTCCTTTAAACGTAAAGAATCTACTTTTTTATCGCCTAGAACTTCTAGTGGTTCATAACTTAACAACATCTTGACACGACCAGAACCCTTAAGTCTTTCCACCAGCATCAAATCTCCTCTAAACTCATCCCTTCTGTGAACCAAAGAGACTGAACTACATATCTTTTCAAGGTATTCAGCTCCATGCAGTGCAGAATTGCCTCCACCGATAACGACGACATCTTTCCCTTTGAAGAACATACCATCACAAGTTGAGCAATAAGAAACACCACTGCCGAACAGTCTTTCTTCTCCAGGTATGCCTAAAGGTCTTGGTTTAGAACCAGCAGCGTATATAAGCGTTCTGCTCTTTAATTCCAAGTTGTATCCCTTCACAAGAAAATGATCTTTTTCTTTATTTATTGATGTAACCAAACTGTTCTTTATCTCTACGCCAAGTCTTCTTACTTGTTTTTCCATTAGTTCTGCAAGTTCGCTACCTTTTATAGGCTCTGGGAAACCCGGATAATTCTCTACAAGATGATTTATAAAAACCTGTCCTCCAGCTACTCCAGCCTCTACTATCACACAGCTCCTTCCAGATCTCGCCAGATAGATACCAGCGGTCATTCCAGCTGGTCCAGCACCAATGATTATTGAGTCTAAGATTTGCATAAGGCTATTCTCCTTTTTTTAGGTCTATCCTTATAACGTGGTCCATATCTATTTTTTTCTTCATGTATAACGCATTATACATATAGTAATTTGCAACAACACTTTTTACATAGGCTCGAGTTTCAAAGAATGGGATATTCTCTATAAACTCTATGTTGTCTAATTTAGAACCATACCATTTTACCCATCTATCAAGATTTTCCTCTCCAGCGTTATATGCTGCTGCAACATAAATAAGATTGCCATTATATTTCTCAAAAAGTTTTCTAAGATATAGTGAAGCTAATCTTATATTGGTTTCTGCCTCCTTAAGTTTTTTCTGATCTATCCCCGGCTCAACCCTTTGTGCAGTATAGGGCATTAACTGCATTAAACCCATGGCCCCTGCCCTAGAAACAGCGTCTTTATTAAAAGCGCTCTCCCTTTTCATTATTGCAAATATTATGTACGGTTCAACACCTGTAACCTTAGAAAAGTTGTCAACTATCTCCATATATGGTTTAGGAAAATGCATTTGTGCATGATCCCTTGAGCTATATCCTTTAAGGTTCAGCATCAACTTTCCAGCGGCTATAAAAGCCATGTCGTGCATGTTTGCCAATTTATACATATCAGAAACTATCTCAAGATATTCAGGACTAAGTCTATCTAGGTCTATAGCAGAAAGTTCCTTTCTAGCCCAATCAAGCACTCCCGCTCGTATTAATAAAGACGCTGTATTCATTGTATAAAGATCCTGTGGCGACACCGCTTCTTCACTATAGACAATAGGTTTTATACTGTCTTCAAGACTCTTAACCACATCTACGTCTAACTCATCCATTGCTATTAATGAATAAAAAGAAAATGGGTACTTAGATATAAGCTCCTGTTTTAATAAAGACGCTTCTTCATTCTTAGAGGACTTATCCATACATCTTGATTGAAAATACATTGCTGCTGTTATTGCCCAGTCGTAATTTTCACCACCTTCGTTAAGATATCTAGAAAAAAGGTCTGCACAAGTTCTATAATCCTTGTTTAACATTTTCAACCATGCATACTTGAAAAGAGACCTTGGATAATAAGTGCTTTTTGGGAATTCATCCACAAGGTTCTTATAATGTTCAAGCGCATTAGATCTTTCATCTCTATCCTCATAATAAGAGGCTAAAAGAAACTGCCCTTTATCGTAGAGAGGAAATTTCTTAGTAAGGAATTCCAATAGATGTTCTGTGTCTTTCCATGCTGAACGTTGCCAAAAACGTAAGGCAAGTTTTTCTACATAATCCTTGTCTGTGTGTTCTAATACATCGTCAAAATATGAAGCAGAATGTTTACCCTCTATTATTGCAGTTTCCATGAATGAAGCAAACTTATTATAAAAATCTCTATTATAGGGTGCTCTATTATATTTCCTTAGATATACGACAACATTACTTTTAAACGACGAATAATCCTTCTTATCAATAGCGTTTGATATTATGTTATTTAGCTCCGCTTGCTCATCTACTATTTGGGTCTTTATCTTAGATTCAGAACTCTCTCTATTTATTATGATGCCTATCGCATCTTCTATTTCTTGTTTATCTTTCTTATTTAGTTTTTGCAAATATGGTCTTACGTTATCGCCATAACGTCTATAGAGCTCCAAAATAAGTTCATGAGATATTTTTTTATCCCACTTGGCAAAAATACTAGCAAGTTCAAATTCAGATTTAAGATCTGAATAACTATTTTTCCTTGCTCTAGATAAAAGGTCTAACGCCAATATATAATTACCAGCTTTTGCTTCAGCCAAAGACAATTTAAATTCTGCCTTGGCTATGTATTGTTTAAGGTCTTCTGCAGTAGGACCTCCTCTACCATTTAAGTAATAAAGATCATTAAGAGCACTACGTATATGCGCGCTATCATCATAAGCATTTAT
>JAKIZQ010000098.1 GCA_022707945.1 Bdellovibrionales bacterium | reverse complement strand
TCCATATTGATGAGCTATTGGAACTGTCAAGGGCACAACAACAAGGATGGCAGAAAAAATATCCATCATACATCCGACTATCAAAAGGAAAATGTTTAGCACCATCAAGAAAGCAAGTTTACTGCTTATATAAAGCTGTAACTGGCTCACCAAATACGCAGGAACTTCTTGCTCTATTAAATAATTGGTAAAGGCAAGGGCCATACCTATTATTGCTATTATACCGCCTATGAGTACACTTGCTTCTTTAATTACCTTTGGTAACCCAGTTCTAAAAGACACTTCTCTATATATAAAAACTTCTACTATAAGAACGTAAAATGCTGTTATCGCCGCGGCCTCACTTGCAGTGAATATACCGCCGTAAATTCCCCAAAGTACTATTATGGGGAGTGGTATTTCCCACTTTGCCTGTTTTAATGCACTCCATAGCGCAGAAAAACTAAAACTCTGTTTTTCTACCTTGCTGGACCTTGCATTTATTATTCCATAAACAGAAAGTACCACTAACAAAAGTATGCCTGGTAAAAGACTTGCAATAAAAAGTTTGTCCACAGTTAAAGATATACCGTCACTAAAACCCGAATATGCAGAACCTGCTATTACTGCATACAGTATTACAGGTAGGCTTGGAGGGAATAAAAGTCCCAAACTTCCACTTGTGGTTAAAAGCCCAAGAGAGAATTTTTCTTTATAACCCTCTTTTAATAATACCGGTAAAAGAAGTCCGCCTAGTGCTACTATGGTAACTCCAGAAGCGCCTGTGAAAGCCGTAAAAAAAGCACAGCTTAACAAGGCAACTATTGGTACACCACCGGGCATCCAACCAAGTAGCGCTCTGCTTATGTTTATTATTCTTTGTGGGGTTTTGCTTTCTGCCATTAAATAACCAGCAAAGGTGAACAGCGGTATAGCCATTAACACTGGGTTGGTGGCTATTTTATATACCTCTATGAAAATTCCAGAACTCATGTCTCCAGCAACGTAGTATCCATAAAGTGCGGCCGCACCTATTATAAGGAACAGTGGTACTCCCATGAAAGCAAAAACTATTAAACCTGTAACTATAAGCCAGCTCATAGTGTTTCTTCCTCTATGGGCTTATTGGTAAAGATCTGTATCAGTAGTCTTAAACTTATTAGTAAAAAAGATACAGGCACTATTATGAACACAACCCATGTTGGAACATTAAGAAATGCTGTCATGTTATTTTCTGCTTCTAGGAATATGTAATTTATGCTTGCGTTAAGGAGTAGGGCAGAAATGATAAAGGCAACAATGTTTACCAGCCTAACCCTGAGCGAGCTGAATTTTTCATTTCGTATTAGTTTTGAAATTACCTCTATGTTTATGTGTCTTGATCTTCTTGTAGCAATGCTTGCACCAGTAAAACCAACCCACAGTACAAGGCTTCTTACCAACATATCACCCCAGTCTAATCCAGTATTAAAGAAGTTCCTTAGCACAACCTGCAGTGCGCCAATAAAAAGCATAGTAAGCAACCAAAAACTTAACAGGTAGCTTTCTGCTGAGGCTATCACAGCCTCTATAGTGAAAAGTTTATTTTTTATTTTTTCTATATTCATCTCTGTATTTTATTGCAAGGTCCAATGTTTTTTGATCGTACAGTTTACCAACTAAAGATTTCCATACGTTCTTACTTATATCGTCGAATTTTGTTACATCTTCTTTTTTGAGGTCTATGAACTTTATGCCGTTATTTTTTAATGTGCTATATGCTTTTTCGTTATCCTTTCTTGATTCACTGACGAGTTTATTACAAAAGTCAGCGGCCTTTGTTTTAAGTAGTTTTTGATCTGCCGCGGATAGTTTTGCAAAACTCTTTTTTGTCATTAGCACGGCACCGGTTGCATTGGTTACTTTTAGTGTAGTCATGTATTTTGTTTTTGTGAACCACTGCATAGCTATTGCCGCCAACGGTGATATATAAACAGCGTTAATTAATCCTGTTTGTAAAGACGTATAAACGTCTGTTACGGGCATTGGGTTTGGAACTACCTTTAGTTGTGTGAACAGTTCTTTTGCAAGCGGGTCTCCTTCCCATGACCACATTTTTACGCCGTTAAGAGCAGAAAGAGAGTCTATTTTCTTGTTAGAGAAAATGTTTACAAAACCAACTTCTGCCCAACCCAAAAGAACAAAACCTTTTTTATCCAATTCTTTTTCAAAATAAGGTTTTAACTTTTGATTGACGTAGTCAACCTCTGTATAATTATCAAAAAGACGGGGTATTTCTAACACTCTTATTGAAGGTAGTATTTGTCCAAGTCCTACTCCTGTAAAACCTGCACTGTCTATTTTGCCCATCTTCATTTTTCTTATTACGTCAAATTCATCTCCGCTTATTCCGCCGGGGAAGATTTTGAAAGATATTTTATTTTTGCTGTCCTTTTTTATCTCCTCATTAAAGTTTCTCATTAGGTTCATCCACGTAGAACCCTCTGGTGCCAGTACGGCAAAACGGATTTCGGCGGCAGTTACTACAGAACTGTTAAAATTAAGTAAAAGGCCAAATAATAATGTAGTTAAGAACATAAATACTCCTTACTCTATCTAGTCTATGAATAACTCTGATATATTTTTTCTTGTTTGAGGGGTTTTTAGTTTTACAGCAGTGTTAACAAGTACCATGTCTCCCTCGCCAATAGGTGCTTTTTGTATTTCATCCAACAGAGAATTAAATAACTTCTTATCCTGCATAGCAGGAGCACAGTACTGTGCGTATAAAAGGTGTACGATAAGGAATTTTCTCTGTGATACAGTTAATGCTTCTTCCATTAACTTTGCACCTTGTTCTGGTTTTCCACCAAGCATTTTAGGCATTGCGCATTCTATTACGCCTTTTAACGCCAGTGGTGCACCATTAAAATATGAGCGGTCTAAAATTAGCATCTTGTCTAGTAGGACGTTTATCTTTGGAAGGTCCACCAGCTTGTCAGAAGAATCCCTGTTAGAATTAACCAAAAGGGCCCAGTTAAAAGAGGTCCAGAACAGCGCATCTTTGTCTTTTATTTTTTTGGACTCAGTCTTTAATTTATCCAGGTCAGAATTATCCAATGCTTTTTTGAAAAGTGGATCATCCTTTAATATAGAAAGACCGTAATTTAATCCCCTTGTATAAAATTCATTTATTCTAGCGCCCAGTCTTATCTTTTTTTCTTTATCGTTGGGGGAATTAAGGAGTTCTGTATCTAGGAACACATAACCCAAAGCTCCATAGGCCTGAGACAGTAGTACCCTGATGTCGTCATTACTAGGGTCTGCTTTATAAAGTACTTCTAATAATTTAACGTTAGCCTCAAGACCGGTACGAGCCAGCTCAAAATCGCTTTCCTCATAGAAAGTGCCAATACCCTGTTTTATGGTTTCACCGGTAAGATTGACGGTGATCTTGCTGGTACTGCACCCATAAAGAGCAATGGATAACAAAAATGTTACATATAATGGCTTTAATATCTTCATATAAGGCTCTTTATAAGCTTTTATACAAACTTACGCAAATGTTAAAATTATGTGAATTTATTATTTGAATTAAAATAACTTTGTGCTACAAAAAATGATAGAGCTGTGGGTTTTTAAGATTGCTAATAACAATATGAACTAAAAGCTCGACGTAAAAATAAAAGTCAGGAGGTTCACGCGAATGCAAGTGAAAGAAGGACATCCAAAGGGTCTGTACTTGTGCTTTTCCGTAGAAATGTGGGAAAGGTTCAGTTTTTATGGGATGAGAGCTCTTCTTATTCTTTTCATGACAAAGTATCTTTTGCTTAACACAGAAAAAGCTGGTCAGATCTATGGCTGGTATCTTGGTCTTGTGTATCTTTCTCCACTTATTGGTGGATATGTTTCAGACAGATATTGGGGACAGAATAAGTCCATAATCTTTGGTGGAATAGTAATGGCGTTGGGTCAGGCTTTTCTTGCCGCAGTTTCTTTTATGAATCCAGAAGCTGTAACAGGTAATATGTGGCTAACTTATTATCCATCTTTACTTGTTATCATAATTGGTTGCGGTTTTATTAAGGCCAACATATCAACAGCAGTTGGAACTTTGTATGAGAAGAATGATCCAAGAAGAGATAGCGCTTATACAATATTCTATATGGGTATAAATCTTGGAGCTTTCTTTGCTCCTCTTGTTTGCGGTACTCTTGGAGAAAAACTTGGTTGGGGTTATGGTTTTGCATCTTCTGCCGTTCTAATGGCGATAGGTGTTATAAATTACATGATGTGGAACAAAAAACTACTTCCAGCGGCAGTGTTTAAACCTGCTGGCGCAAAAAAATGTAATGCAGATGGAACAGTTTGTAAGGATGAACCTCTAACAGCAGAAGAAAAACAAAGAGTGGCAGTTATATTCATAATGGCTTTCTTTGTAATATTCTTTTGGTCAGCATTTGAACAAGCAGGAAGTTCTTTAACACTTTTTGCAGATCGTTCTACAGACAGAG
>JAKIZQ010000097.1 GCA_022707945.1 Bdellovibrionales bacterium | reverse complement strand
AAGTAGCACAAAAGCAGATGGTGTTGTAGTAAGTACTCCTACTGGTTCTACTGCATATTCTTTGGCCGCTGGTGGACCAATAATGCATCCTTCTATACCGGCCTTTGTTATAACACCGATATGTCCACATACACTTACAAATAGACCAATAGTGGTTTCTGATAGTGCCCAAGTGCAAATAAAAGTAAAAACAGATACAGACGATATTCTTATTACACTTGATGGCCAAAAAGCAATTTGTTGTGGCAAGGGAAGGCTTATTACAGCATCTAAAAGTACTAGATATTTAAAGTTAGCAAGACCTAACGATACTACATATTTCAACATACTTAGGAATAAACTTTCTTTTGGTAGAAGAGGTTAATTAATGCTTACAAAGATAATAATAAGGAACATGGCCGTAATAAAAGAGCTAGAAATAGATCTCGGTAATGGCCTTAATGTTATTACTGGTGTTACCGGTGCAGGTAAATCCATGATAATAGATGCTCTTACCCTGTTGTGTGGTGGACGCGCTTCTAGCGACGTAGTTAGGACAGGAGAAGAATGGTGTGAAGTGCAGGGTGTTTTTAATTTTAAAGAAATGCCTGAGAGTTTAAAAAGATCTTTTATTGAGCACGACATACCAGTTGAAGATGAAATGATCATAAGAAGACTAGTGCAAAAAGAGGGTAGATCAAGAGCTTATGTAAACGGTGTGATAGTTAATCTTACATATCTCCAAGAACAACTTGGCGGAATCGTTTCTATACTTAGTCAACATGAACAACAAAAACTTTTTGATCCTGCTTTCCAGCTTGAACTATTGGATCGCTTTCTTGAGAATACTGAAAAGGTAGAGGATCTAGAGAATACATATAAGGAATTAAGAATATTAAGATCAAGACTTGACGAAATGAAAAAGATGCAGGCTGATGCAGCTAAAAGAGCGGATTATCTTAGGTATCAGATCAGCGATATAAAAGAACATGGTTTTAAGAGTGGCGAAGAAGATGAATTAAATAATAGGGTGTGTAGGGCAGATCATTCTGTGATGGTGCTTAGGGCCCTTAACTCCATTGTCGACGCAACAACAGACGGTGATGCTTCAGCATCTGAAAGGTTAACGAGATTAGTTCCAGAGCTTTCAAAATGCGCTACTGTAGAACCAGATGTAGAAAAGCTACTTAATATACTTAACGATGCTGTAATAAAGATAGAAGAACTTTCTAAAGAGGCAAGTTGTATCTCTAAGAGGTATGATCTTGATCCTGCTCAAATAGAAGAAGACAAAGAAAGGTTTTCGGAATTAAAGAGGCTGAAGAAAAAGTTTGCCAGTGATTCTCTTGACGGCATCCTTAAGGTTCTTGAGGACATGGAAAAAGAACTTAATAGCCTTGAGAACGTTGATTCACAACTTTCAGATCTAGAGGCAGAGATATCTAGGGTTAATTCTGAATATATGAGCAAGGCTAAGATAATATCTGAGCTAAGGAAGAAAGGTAGTTCAAAATTGTCGTCGATGATAGAATCAATACTTGATAGTCTTGGTATATTCAAGGGTGGTTTTAAGGTTCATTTCAAAGAGGTTGAGGCAAGTTCAAGAGGAATGGATAGAGTTGATTATCTGATAACAACTAACAAGGGTGAAGAGGCAAAGCCTATATCAAAAATAGCTTCTGGCGGAGAATTATCTAGGCTGATGCTTGCAGTACAATCTGCAACTAACGAAGTTTATGGTTATGGGATACAGGTTTTTGATGAAGTGGATGCTGGTATTGGAGGGGATGTGGGTTTTAAGGTTGGTGGACTTTTAAAAGGCATATCATCCAACCATCAGATAATAGTTATTACTCACTTGCCACAGATAGCTGTGTTTGGAACGAGACACCTAAGTGTTTGGAAAGAAGAACATAATTCAAGGACCGAGGTTAGAATAGAGACTCTTGATAAAGAGGGTCGTTTTAACGAAATAACCCGTATGCTTGGTATGGAAAACCACAAGGTCGCAGTTAGTAACGCTAAAGAGATGCTTGCAAAGGCCCAAGGAATAAGGCCAGACGTGGTTTAACACAAGTTTTTAATGTATTAAAAAAGTCTTGCAATTACAGTGGTGATAGTATAAATCTCTGTGCCTGCAAGCTAGATATTGCAAGGAGTTTTGTATTATGGACAGAGCAAGAAAGATAACAGAACAGTTCAAAAAACAGGACCTGCCAGAGTTTTCTGCAGGGGATACGCTAAAAGTTCATTCTATAATCAAGGAAGTGGATGCAAAAGGCGTTGAAAAGCAAAGGATACAGGCCTTTCAGGGTGTTTGTATAAAAAAGAGGAATGCAGGACTTGCTTCTACCTTTACCGTGAGAAAGATATCTGACGGTGTTGGCGTAGAAAGAATATATCCTGTACATAGCCCGATGATATCTAAGATAGAAGTGGTTAATAAGGGTGCAGTTAGAAGAGCTAATATCTCTTATTTCAAAAAACTTACAGGTAAGGCGGCAAGGATAAAAAGAGAAGAGACTTCTAGAGAAATTACAGCTGGCGACGCTAGTAATGGTTCTAACAACGCTGCTGAATAATAAATAAATTGTAATACAATAAAAAGCTCCTACCTTTATGGTGGGAGCTTTTTTTATGGTTTGACATGCTGTACAGATAACATATTATCCCTTTTAGTAGTCAACAACGGAGTGAATATAATGTTAAATTTTGTTCTTAAGAAATTAATAGGAACCAAGAATGATAGGGTTGTTAAAGAACTCTGGGGTTTTGTTCATAGGGTCAACGAGCTAGAAGTTACAGTTAAAGACCTTAGTGATGAACAGCTTCAGGCAAGAACACCAGAACTTAAACAAAGAATAGCTAATGGTGAGAGTGTAGATATTGTCGCTCCAGAAGCTTTTGCAGTGGTAAGAGAAGCCGCAAAAAGAGTGCTGGGAGAAAGACACTTTGATGTTCAGATCATGGGTGGCCACGTACTTCATCAAGGCAAGATTGCAGAAATGAAAACTGGAGAAGGTAAAACACTTACCTCTACTTTACCAGTATATCTTAATGCTCTTACAGGTAAAGGTGCACACGTAGTTACGGTTAACGATTATCTTGCAAAAAGAGACAGCGAGTGGATGGGACAAATATACAGATTCCTTGGCATGAGCGTTGGTTGTATACATCATGGCATAACAGAGACGACAAGAAGACAGGCATACCTTTCTGATATAACTTATGGTACCAACAATGAGTTCGGTTTTGATTATCTAAGGGATAATATGAAATATGATATAAATGACCTAGTACAGCGTCATTTGCATTATGCCATCGTGGACGAAGTAGACTCTATCTTGATAGACGAAGCAAGAACTCCTTTGATAATATCTGGACCAACAGAAGATGATGTAAGCAAATACTATCATGTCGATACATTTATCCCAGCCTTGATCAAGGATAGGGATTATACGATAGATGAAAAGTCAAAATCAGCGGCGTTAACAGAAGAAGGCGTTCATAGATTGGAAAAGGTGCTTAAAGTAGGTAACCTTTATGATCCACATAACATTGAGTGGTTGCATTATGTAACACAAGCATTAAGGGCGCATGCATTGTTCAAGAGGGATGTTGACTATGTTGTACAGGACAACAAGGTCGTTATAGTTGATGAATTTACAGGAAGATTACTTCCCGGAAGAAGATTTTCTGACGGACTACATCAAGCTTTAGAAGCAAAAGAAAAAGTAAGGGTTGAGAGTGAAAACCAAACTCTTGCAACTATAACTTTCCAGAATTATTTTAGGATGTATGACAAGCTAGCTGGTATGACTGGTACTGCAGAAACAGAGGCAGGAGAATTTGCCAAGATATATAAATTAGAAGTAGTAGTTATGCCTACTAATATGCCAATGGTAAGAAAAGACCTTGCGGATCAGGTCTATAAGAATGAAAAAGCAAAATTCAAGGCTGTTGTTAAGGATATCGTAGAAAAACATCAAAAGGGTCAGCCAGTATTAGTTGGTACGATATCAATAGATAAGTCAGAAAAACTTTCAAAGATGTTAAAGATGCAGGGTGTAAAGCACAATGTCCTTAACGCTAAATATCATGAGAAAGAAGCAGAGATAATATCTTTAGCAGGACAACCCGGCGCTGTAACAATATCAACCAACATGGCGGGTAGAGGAACAGACATTAAGTTGGGAGAAGGAGTTCCCGGTTTTGGCGGGCTTCATGTAATAGGTACAGAGGACGTTCTGGAAGACAAGGAGATCCCGGATCTACGAGGTTCTATTTATCTCTTGAAGATGATTTAATGAGGATCTTTGGCGGGGACAGGATATTAAGGCTTATGGAAACGCTTAAGATGGACGAGAATGAGCCAATAGAACATCGCTGGGTAACACATGCAATAGAGAATGCACAAAAAAGAGTTGAAGGACATAACTTTGATATAAGAAAACACTTGCTTGAATACGACGATGTAATGAACCAGCAAAGGGATGTTATCTACTCTATGAGAAAAAGTA
>JAKIZQ010000096.1 GCA_022707945.1 Bdellovibrionales bacterium | reverse complement strand
TATATTTTGAATTGTCTAAGGTTAAGTGTTCACTCATGACAGTGTTTTATAATATGGCATTAGTTCTTTGTCACCAGTATTTTATCCATTAATTCTATCAGTATGTGGCCTAAGAAAATGTGGGATTCCTGTATGCGTGACGATACTGTTGAATTATCGACATTAAAATTTATGTCAGAAAGTTTTTCTGCCTTTATTTTTCCGCCATTTCCACCAGTGAAGGAAATAGTCGTTAATCCCATGGTTTTGGCTATTTTTAAGCCCCTTATGACGTTTTCTGAGTTGCCACTGGTGCTAATACCTATTGCCAGATCTCCTGACTTTGCCAAAGCCTCTATTTGTCTTTCGAATATTGCATCAAAGCTTATATCATTCGCTATTGAGGTTATAACAGAGGTATCTGTAGTTAATGCTATTGCTGGTAGGGCTTTTCTTTTTACTCTTAGCTTATTTACATGTTCTGCGGCAAGATGCTGGGAATCTGCGGCGCTCCCACCATTACCGAAGTAGAATATCATTTTCCCTTGATTGCTTAGCTCTGCCATGAGCTTTGCGAGCTTCTCTATTTCTTGTATGTTTTTTTGTATAAAGTCTTTTTTTAGTTCTATAGAGAGGTTTAACTCATCATTTATATATTGCTTTAACTGTTCCATGTGTTAATTCAGTAACAGAATTCAGGCCCTATGTATAGTAAAAAAGAGGTGTACTATGTGTGTGCTGGAAAAAGCAGAAAGACCTTGGGGGCATTGGGAAGTGCTGTTTGTGGGTGATGGTTACAAGGTAAAACGCATATTGGTAAAAGCAGGGAAAAGGCTTTCTTTGCAATCACATGCAAAAAGGTCTGAATATTGGGTGGTGGCAAAGGGTAGGGCCAATGTCATTATTGGAACCAAAACCTTTGATGTTGGCACAGAGGATTCTGTTTTTGTGCCAATGGGAGAAAAACACAGATTAGAAAATACTTCTGATACAGATCTTGAGATAGTTGAAGTTCAATATGGTCCATATTTAGAAGAAAATGACATAATTCGTTATGAGGATGATTATGGCAGAAAATAAGACCCTTGCTGTTAATAAAAAAGCAAGGCACGAATATCAGATAATAGATAAATTTGAGGCAGGTATTGTACTCACAGGGTCAGAGGTTAAATCCATAAGGGATGGTAAGACCAGCATTGCAGAGGCTTTTGTTAGGGAAAAGAAAGGCGAGCTTTATATATTGGGTATGAACATCCCAGAGTATGCACAAAAAGGTTATGCTCAACATGATCCAGTTAGAGATAGAAAACTCTTGATGCATAAAAAAGAAATAACAAGGCTTTCATCAAAGATGGCGGAAAAAGGTCTGACTATAGTATTATTATCGCTGTACACCAAGGGTAAGAACATAAAGGCAGAGATAGCTTTGTGTAAAGGTAAAAAACTCCACGATAAAAGAGAAGATCTCAAGTTAAAAGCACAAAAAAGAGAGATGCAAAGGCACAAGCTTAGATAAAGAAAGATACTTATTTATCTAAGTTTATATCTTCTTAGTAATCAATCTTGGTTAGATCGATAGTGAAAGATTCGCCGCCTGTGTCGTCTAGAGTGTAAGTGCTGTTAAGACAGTTCTGATATTTTGAAGTACAGTTATCTGTTACCAGATCTTTTACTTTAATGAGTTTAACTCTATAGCCCCTGGTTCCTATTCTCCAAGACGTATAAGATTCTCCTGGATCATTTTCTTTTGAAAGAACATCTGGCTCTTCCATGCCAGTCACAACTTCTTTTTTAAATTTTTTGTTTCCTTGGCCAATTACAACTTCTCTGTTAGGAGAACCATGAAAAATAGAACCACCTTTATTTCCTGCATTTAAATAATTAAGTTGTGTGTCGTCATCATTCCTGCTTGGTATGATATATCTTTTTAGTTCAAAAGGGTTTACAGCCATGGTGTTTGCAAAAGCTCTTTCCATCCATGAACCGTAATCCCCTCTTTTTGTAAGACCCTCTATATCCCAATCGTGTTGGGATGTTGAATTTATGCCTGGGTATCTAAAAACATATATAGAGTAGGAATCTTGTCCTATTAGGCCTGAAGTTTTTCTTTTTGGTAGTTGTTGAAATTTATATAGTGCCTTATTTTCTTCCGCAGCAAGTTCTAGATAACCCTCGTAGTTTGCTCTTTTATTTTGAGGAACGGTTTTTGCACTGCTTTGATTGTTTGTAATGTCTCCCCACCACGCCCAAACAGAATTTCTGTTACCCACGGGGTGAATACAAGCTTGGTCATGATCAAAAAAAGCAGGATTATCTGGTTTTGGATTCCAAGTGCCGCTACTTCCAAAACCGTCATCCATACTATAGTTTGTGTCGTTTTGATCTTTTTGATATCTAAAATCTCTAGCCCTTGCAGTCGGTTTTCTTCCTACTCCAAAAAATTCAGTGAATGGTTGATCTGTCCCTGTATGGCCGGGAAAAGTTTGGGTGGCTTTTTGTGATTCATAATTGCTCACACTCAATTTTACACCGAGCTTTCTTACGTCATTGTTTTTTTCCAATATAGAAAAATTAGGAAAATTTGGATTTTCGCCTTTGAAAGGATATAAGGAATCTAATCCATTGTTTATGCAATTTGTCTTGTTTGTTCCGTCGTAGAGGTCTGGACACTGGTCATTTATGAAAGGGCCTATTCTGCTACCAAAGGGTCTTGCAGATGCTACTGCAACCATTAAGACATCCTTGTTAGAAGTTTCTTGATTACCAAAAAAAACGTTAAAAGGTATTTGGTCTGTTTTTGCAGTGCCTACTACAGTGTAATAGGTTAAGAGTCTTTCATCTTTTGCAACCCCTACAGGAAAGTTACCGATAGTTCTAAATTGGTCTGCGCTTGCTGGAGCGGCTTTACCTATTGTTCCACCACTAACTTCAACTATTACATAGTAACCAATGAAGTTTATATCGTGTTCCTTTATTTTCAAATATGGTCCAGAAAACTCTTGGCATTGTCCATTACAACCACCACTCATATCGGGCCCAGTATCGCTGTTAAAATTCTGAGGAGTTAGGTGAAAAAGTTTAGCGTCTTTTTCTATAACAGACATTAGGTTGTTCTTAAATGTGGATAAAGCTGCATCATTAATAGGATTTTTGAGTAGTTCGCCGCTGTTCTCTAAAAGATTAGCCTTATTTGCTTGTAATTTTGTAGCAGTATCTTCTGTGTTTGTGAAACCGTTTATTACTTTTGCTGCAACACTCATGGGTGCGTTTTGGAAGAAACTTAATTTGGTTTTATCTTTAAAAAAATCCCAACGTCCAGTTAGGTTGTTGTTAGCATTACTACCTATTGAAATATCCCCAAAGTGTACACCGCGTATCCTTGATTGTAGGTGTCTATAATCATGCAACATCCACATTAATAGTCTTAGATTATAATTTTTTGGATCACCATTTGTGTAATTTACAAATTGTTCCATATCAGCATTGGCGGTGGCTTGTAGCTGAGTATAAGCGTTGGATGATTGAATTATTGTTCCCAGTATATTTTGACATGCATTGCTTGAATTAGGGATACCACAGATCACATTAGAAGTGCTGATCAGATTATTGATAGAATTGCTTGACTGTTGTAAAGCATCTTGAAATGAGTGTTGTTTTACTTTTTGACATATTATTTTTCTTACAGAAGTTGATGATTCTGGATCTCCAGATCCACCTTGTAGTGAAGCACAGAACAGAGGGTATGTTTCTTTTGGATTACCATTTTCATCCATGTTGTTGATGTACATTCTGAATTCGTTCTCAGCAGGATTGTCTGCTCTTTTTAATTCAGCGTTATAAGTTAAAAGATAATCAAACACCATGGCCTTATAGTTTCTGCGCATCTCGTAGTTCCATTTACCTATTTCTGTAAGATATCTTGCTTGTTGTGCCGCACCGGCGTAGGCGGCCATATCAACAGAATTCTGTAGATTTATTTTGGCGGCTACAAGGAAACCAATATTAACTACCATGGCTACCAACAGTGTTAGTAAACCAAAAGATAGCGCCAATAGCACTGCTATTTGCCCAGTTTTCTTTTTTAACCAGCGCACCAGATCCTAACCCCTCTCACCATAGATGGCAGTACCTATTCTAACATGGGTTGCGCCTTCTTCAATGGCAATATCAAAATCATTGCTCATTCCCATTGATAAGCATTCCATTTTGGTGCCAAACTCTTTGTTCAGTTTTAACATTGTTTGTCTTAACTTTATAAAGTATTTTCTGGAATCTTCTTTATTGTCGCTGTATGGCGGTATGCACATTAAACCTTTAAGTTCTATGTTGCTTATTTGTAGGGCTTTTTCACAGACATGGAATATTTCATCCGTGTTAGAACCTGTTTTTGAGACTTCGTTGGCAAGGTTGAGTTCTAGGAATATAGAAACAGGGTGTTTTATCTTTTTCTCTAATTCTTCTACCTGTTTTAGTTTGTATATGGAATGTATGTTCCTGAACTTTCCGTTAAGATATTTTATCTTGTTAGTTTGAAGTGAGCCTATGAAATGCCATTTTATTTTTCTGAACTCATCTTCAGGCAAATGGAGTTTTAGT
>JAKIZQ010000095.1:326-4755 GCA_022707945.1 Bdellovibrionales bacterium | reverse complement strand
CAACAGGTGTTGGTGGAGAGATCAGGGACGAAGGTGCAACTGGTACTGGTAGTAAATCAAAAGCCGGACTTAGTGCGTTCATGGTGTCTAACTTAAGGATACCAGATCATAATATGCCTTGGGAAAAGAACTATGCACAGTTCCCAGATCGTCTTGCAACCCCTTTACAGATAATGTTAGAAGGGCCAATAGGTGGAGCAAGTTTTGGTAACGAATTTGGTCGTCCACAACTTTGTGGTCTTTTCAAAACTTATGAAGAAGTACACAACGGTCGTTATCGTGGGTACCACAAACCAATAATGGTTGCTGGTGGTATGGGTAATATTAAAAGAGAACACGCTCACAAAAAAGATATACCTGCAAGATCACTTATAGTTCAACTTGGTGGACCTGCAATGAAGATAGGCATAGGTGGTGGTGCGGCCTCATCAATGGCAACGGGTTCTAATGACGCTGAACTTGATTTTAATTCTGTGCAACGCGGTAATGCAGAAATGCAAAGAAGGTGTCAGGAAGTAATAGATGCATGTATATGCATGGGAAAAGATAATCCAATACTAAGTATTCACGACATTGGTGCAGGAGGACTTTCTAACGGATGTCCAGAACTTGTTAGCGAAACTGGCGGTGCTTTTAATTTAAGAAAGATACCCAGCGAAGACAAGTCTATGAGCCCAATGGAAATTTGGTGTTGTGAGGCACAAGAAAGATATGTGCTTGCAATAGATGCAAAGGATAAAGACAGGTTTGTTAACCTTTGCCAAAGGGAACGTTGTCCTGTTGCTATAATAGGGGAAGCAGTAAGTGATCATAAACTAACGCTTTACGACGAACATTTTGACAATAAACCAATAGACATAGATATAGGTGTGATACTTAAAAAACCACCAAAAATGACAAGGAACGTTACTCATCTTAAAGAAGAACATGTTCCGCTGGATCTTAGCGGCGTAGATATTGATTCTGCAATGGAAAGGGTCTTACAGCTTCCAGCAGTAGCCAGCAAAACATTCCTTATAACGATAACGGACAGGAGCATAACAGGACTTGTTGCAAGGGATCAAATGACAGGTCCGTACCAAACACCAGTGTCAGACGTAGCTGTTACAGCAAGATCTTTTAATTCGTACAACGGAGAAGCAATGGCAATGGGTGAGCGTACCAACATTGCTGTTGTTTCTGCTCCAGCTTCTTGCAGAATGGCAATAGGAGAAGCTATAACCAACATTGCTGCTGCAAACATTGGCGATATAAAGAACATAAAACTTTCTGCCAACTGGATGTGTGCCTGCGGAGAGAGTGGAGAAGATGCCGCTCTTTATGATGCTGTAAGAGCAGTTGGACAAGAACTTTGTCCAAAACTTGGGCTTAGTATACCGGTTGGAAAAGATTCCCTTTCTATGAGAACAGTATGGAACTCTAGCGATGGGAAGAATAATAAAATGGTGGGGCCATTAAGTCTTATTGTTAGTGCGTTTGCACCAGTAAAGGATGTAAGAAAAACAGTTACACCAGAGTTTAAAAAATGCGATGGATCTAGGCTGATATTACTGGACCTTGGTTCTAAAAAACACCGTCTTGGATGCAGTGCGCTTGCTCAAGTTTATAATCAGGTTGGCGATACAGTTCCAGATCTTGATGACACAAATTTATTCCTTGGTTTTTATAATGCAATACAAGAAATGATAGAGGAGCAATTAATACTTGCGTACCACGACAGATCTGATGGTGGGCTTTTTGTTACACTTTCCGAAATGGCTTTTTCGTCCAGAATGGGTATAGACATAGACGTAGAAAAACTAGGTAAGGATTCACTTGAAATACTTTTTAGTGAAGAACTTGGTGCTGTAATACAGGTTGCTCCAGATAATCTTAAAAAAGTTAATTCTATACTCGCTAAACATGGACTTGAAAAAATTAGTACAGATATAGGGTGTCCCTTGAATAACAAGAATATGCCATGTGGAGAAACACTAACAGACCTTTTAAGGACGTGGAGTACACTTACATACAAGATGCAAGCTTTAAGGGACGATCCAACTTGTGTAAAACAGGAATATGATAATCTATTAGATGAAAAAGATCCCGGAATGAATTTTAAACTCACCTATGACCCAGATAAGAGTTTTAGCATAAACACAGCGTTAAAAAAGCCAAGAATGGCAATTTTAAGAGAGCAGGGAATAAACGGGCAGTTAGAGATGGCCGCTGTTTTTGACAGGGCAGGTTTTGAATCTGTTGATGTTCACATGACGGACCTTTTGAATGGTAGAACAGACCTTAAGGATTTTAAAGGGCTGGTTGCCTGTGGAGGTTTTTCATACGGCGACGTACTTGGTGCAGGTTCTGGCTGGGCAAAATCCATTCTATTTAATGAACCTCTAAAAGAAATGTTCACAAAATTCTTTGCAAGAAAAGATAGCTTTGCTTTAGGTATATGCAATGGTTGTCAAATGATGTCTCAGTTAAAAGATATTATACCCGGCGCACAAGATTGGCCAATGTTCACAAGGAACATCTCAAAGCAGTTCGAGGCAAGATATGTTACGTTAGAGGTGCTTGATTCACCGTCTATATTCTTTAACGATATGCAGGGCTCTTTTATTCCAATACCTGTTGCACACGGAGAAGGTTTTGCCAATTTTGAAAGAACAGGCTCTTTTGACAAGTTAGTAGAACAAAAACTTGTTTGTGCAAGATATGTAGACAATTATCACAAAGCAACAGAACGTTATCCATACAACCCTAACGGATCAAAGAATGGTTTGACCGCATTAACCACCACCGATGGCAGAGTAACCATAATGATGCCTCACCCAGAAAGGTTGTTTAGGTCTGTTCAAATGTCTTATCGCCCACGCGACTTATTTACGGGCGAAGCGGGCCCATGGATGAGATTCTTCCATAACGCAAGAAAGTGGACTAACTAATTCTCAGTTGGCGTTCATCCTTATCAAATATCGCTAATGTGCTCTAGTAAACCAACAGGTTGCTAACGGTTCGTCTTTTGTATTTATATATTCGTATAACAAGAGGTATTGACATATATATGGTAATATGGCATAATGGCATCAATGGAGAGGTGCTAAAAATGAAGAAAACAACCATTTATCTTGAAGATCAAGAACTAGAAATGTTAAAGCAAAAGGCCTATATATTGAATATTTCTATCGCAGAGATAATCAGAAGAAGTATAAAAGCCCTGTGTACACCCACGAGTGATGAAGAAAAGGCCCTTAAACTGCTGGCCAAAATACGAGGCAATGCTAATGAAAGCATTACAGACAAAGAAGTGCTTAAACTCCAAAGAGAAGTGAGGAATGAAAAGAAAACCAAGAGCCGTGGTTGATACTAATGTTATTGTGAGCGGGATAATTTCTGGGAATGGATATCCTGCTCGTATAGTAGATGCTTGGTTGTCTGGTGAGTTTGAAGTTGTTATTTCCAAAAGACTTCAAGAAGAAGTTAATGAAGTATTTAACAGGTTAAAGATAAAAAGAAGACCAGACTATTCTGCAAAAGATGTGAAAAAAATATTGGGAACGTTGTTCAATAAGGCTGAAAAAGTAAAACCTAAAAGAGTTGATATAAATATTTCATTAGACGTAAAAGACCATTTTTTGTTGGAACTTGCTATTAGTGCTAAAGCAGGCTTTATTGTTTCTGGTGATGAAGAATTACTAGCGTGTGTTGATTATCAAGGGGTAAAGTTTGTTTCTCCGAAAAGCTTTTCAGAATTGGTAGATTCATAATATTGTCATACTTTTGACTAATAGTGGTGTTTTGATTTATTAAAAGCAATAACAATACCGTTAAGTATATTAGAATGTACGAGATTAGACTAATCCTGTCTGGAGGGTTATGCTTATGAAGTGGTTACTTAAGGTTAGAGATGGTTTTGATTATCTTAAAGGTGAGCTTAAAAGGTATTCAGATTCATGGTTATTAATATTGTTTGCCAGTGTAATAGTTTTTGCTGTAGTTTCTGTGATCTTAATGTCTCTGTCGAAAACTTCGATATTCCCAAAAGACGATCAGCGTTACGATATAGATACTATCTATGTAGGACAAATGAAAGATTTTTGCCCAAAAGAATTTGAGGCAAATCCGGGTAAAAAAGAATTTGAAGCATGTGTGCCAAAACTTGACATTAATAAGATGGTCGAGGTAAAAATCCCAACTTTCAAAGAAACTTTAAAAACAGCTCCAACTTTGCCTTATATGTTAAGGACTAGTTCAGACCCCAAGCTACAAAAAGCTAGTGAGTTTTTTAAAGAGGGTAATTATTTTGTTGTAGGAATCTATATTCCCAATAAATTTATTAATTATGACGGTAACTATATAATTAATGGTCAAATTAATAATACTAATATGGACTATAATGTTGTTACATTTAGAGGCCTTCGTTTAGGCGTTGGTTGTTTAAATA
>JAKIZQ010000095.1:0-316 GCA_022707945.1 Bdellovibrionales bacterium | reverse complement strand
AACTCAAAACCTAAGTCAAATTCCTTTACTGGTATCTGGAAGTATTTTAAAAGATAATATTTTATGGATATTCGGTCTTGAAAATAATTCTCCTATGGGGATATGGCTAGATGATGGTATTTTTATAGCTAAAAAATCTGCGATTAATTCAACTCATCATTTGTATAGTTTTTTTATTTTTGGTAGGCCTATGTTTGCTGGTATAGCTCTTGTTGCATTGTTTCTAGTTTCTTTGCCATTTGCTTTTTATTTAAGAAGATTTTTTGATTATCCTGCATTTTCATATTTTGCTGGTAGTGCTGCTTTGTGGTTTACA
>JAKIZQ010000094.1 GCA_022707945.1 Bdellovibrionales bacterium | reverse complement strand
CATTCACCGACGTCCTGACATTTTGGCAAGGCATCATTTATTCTCTTTAGAGTAGTATAATAGTAATGCATCCTTTTTTCTGAATTAATAAAGTTCTTTTCCTCAAAATTACTATTAGAGTTGTAAGAAAAAGAAAGTATCATATACCTTATTACATCTGCACCATACTTGTTTAGATCGTCCTTGATAGTATAGAAATTACCAAGACTTTTGCTCATCTTTTGTTTACCGACCATTACAAGACCATTGTGTAACCAATATTTTGCAAAAGGTTTTCCTGTTAAGGCCTCAGACTGAGCAACTTCATTTTCATGATGAGGAAATATAATGTCAACACCACCACCATGTATGTCTATGGACTCACCTAAATAGTTCTTTGCCATTGCAGAGCATTCTATATGCCAACCAGGTCTACCTTTACCCCAAGGAGATTCCCAGTAAGGCTCTCCTTCTTTGTATGCTTTCCAGAGGGCAAAATCACCGGGGTATTTCTTTTCATTTGTTTCTGTTTCTTCGTGTACAAGGTCCTCTAAGGTCCTGCCACTTAACTTGCCATAATCTTTGTAAGACCTAACATCAAAATACACACTGCCGTTAGCCACATATGCATGACCATTATCAATTAGTCCCTGAACAAAGTTTATGATGTTCTCAATATTCTCGCTCACCAGTGGTTCATGGTTTGCAGGACGTACTTTTATGGCCTTTAAGTCTTTTTTTGATTCTTCTATATATTTGGAAGCAATAGCTGAAGGTTCAACACCTTCTTTTTTTGCCCTGTTTATTATCTTGTCATCTACGTCGGTAAAATTTCTTACATATGTTACTTTGTATCCTTTATATTCAAGATATCTTCTTATAACGTCAAATATGACTGCCTGCATTGCATGTCCTATGTGTGCCTCATCATATGGCGTGATTCCACAGGCGTACATTTTTACAGTACCTTCTTGTAAAGGAAGCAACTCTTCTTTTTTCTTACTTATTGAATTGTAGACCCTTATCATTCAGCATTCTCCTTGATCTTATAAAGAACAAAATGGCTATAGGTAATAGTACCAAGAACAAGTTGCCATTACCAGGATTTCCACTGTGGTCAGATTTTATAGTACCGCAACCTCCAACATCCACTAAAGGCAGATCCTCTATCGTTATGTCTTTTGATAACTGCGTTACAGCACTAACCCTATAAACTGGACTCACTGCCGTAGAAATACTTGCCTCGTTAGATCCAGAAGAAGATGAAAGCGCTCTTAGATAATAATAATTATCGTATTCTATAGAAAAACTATGTTCATGACTTGTCGTGTAAGCATTTTCTTCTAGCTGTTCTTCTTCCAATCCACCCGTAGAACCATATTGTAGTATTGATCTTGTTGCTATATTGGTATCCCATGAGACAGATATTCTTTTAGCTCTCATATCCCTGTTTATCTTAAAATTAGATATGACAACAGGTTCAGCAGGCTTAGTCCTTGAACTCTCTAGAGTAAAATTAGTGGTTCCGCTACCACTTATCCATTTTGCTACAATATAGTAGGTACCATTCGTCGTAGGTATAAAATCTATTATTCTTTCTGGACCAGGCCTTGAATTGCTATTCATTAATGCAGAACTTGCAAGTAGTACTGGTTCTCCGTTCTCGTCTGGTGTTCCACTAAAAAGATACATATCAAAATCAGTACCACTTGGAACTGCCATAGAAAAAGTATATTCTTTAGATGCTGAAAGAGTAACTCTTCTAATAAAGGTCTTTTGGTCCCAAACTTCATCACCAAAGGTAAACGTATCAGAATTAACATTGGAGTTTATATTCCACACAGCGTCAAAAGCACTTAAAGCTCCTTGTGTACATACCCTTCCATAACCTTCTACTCTATCCTTAAGTCCCCCAGCTCTTTCTGGTGTGATAGGTGCTTCATTAAAAAAAGTACTCTCTTCTCTTGCTCCAGTTTCAAAAGCACTCATACATATTATGTTCTTAATCGTTCTTGGGAGTTCAGAAGAATTGAAGCTCCAAGCACCCTGTCTTTTACTCGCCATCAAGCCTATTAATCCTGTTACCATTGGTGCGGCCTGTGAAGTACCGATCTTTGTTGTATAAGGATCTACGGCCAAACCTTGAGTAGTATTCCACCAGCTTGAATAATTATTAGGATTACCAGAAACATTATAAGTGGTCTTTGCAGAAACAATTCCTAACCTTTCATATGCCTCATCATTAATTCCTTTAACACTGCCACCGGGAGCAACTACGTCTGGTTTTATTACATCATTATTTATACTACCAATTGATGTGTAGTTAGTTACTTCATTTTTTTCATTAACCGCTCCAACTGTTACTGCGTAAGGAGTAGTTCCCGGACTTCCTATAACAGAACCACCTTGTTGTTCGTTACCAGCACTAACTACGACACTAACACCCTTATCTACAAGTTCAGTAACTATAGAGTTTATGATCTCTGAATTAACTCCTCCACCAAGGCTAAAACTTAAATTAACAGCTATTATATTATTGGCCTCTGCAATGCTAGATACATAATCAAGTGCACGCACTACATCAGAAATATTCCCAGATCCATCTGAACCTAATGCCTTTACAGCGACTATTTGTGAATCGTTAGATATACCAGCGGTCCTAGAAAAAGCATCTCCCCATCCTTGTGCAGTACTTTTAACCCTGCTCCAATAACTCTTTCCAACTAAAGAGCTCATTGATGGAGCTACATATGTAGAGAACACAAATGTCTTTATATAAGAGTCCTGCGCTGTAATATTATACGCTGTATAATCTGCATAAGTAGCTGGAGAAACACTAGGACCTGATGCTAATAAAGGTTTTTCTTCATCAAATAAAAAAACAGGATCATCCTCTAATGCTTCCTCTTCTGTCATAAAACCAGCTATTGCTTTAGTACCTGCGTTTCCCACCCAAGTGGAATCAACCTTAAGGGTTCCGCCAGAACTTGGATTTGAGTCGAACTGTGCAGGAAAGAAATGTCTATTACCTATATTTATATCAGGAAAAGTTTCTTCAAATTCAATATAGAAATCATCTCCAACACAAGAATTACCACCGCCAAGAACAATACCAGCCACGTGAGAACCATGACCGTGATCGTCATTTTGATTGTTTAAAGTACAGGTATTAACATTATAACAATTAGCTGTTAGAACTATCTTTCCTGCATCAGAAAAATCTAGATGATCCTCGTCCAATCCTGTGTCTACAACTGCGAGTCTAATGTTAGTTGCTGTACCACCAAGTTTATCACCTGTATAACCAGCCACCCAGGCATCCCTTGCACCTATCTGTTTTGATGCAAATATAAGATCTACTTTTACTTTTTGATCTTCTTCTATTATTTCTACGTCGGGGTCTTTAGATAAAGATAGTATTTCGTCACTAGAAAGGTCTTTGAACTCTACATCTATAAGACTAAACCTACTTTTAGATATTTTTCTTTTGGCATTCTGTTTTTTATATAGAACACCTACTTTAATTAGTTGCTCACCTGAATTAGTAAAAACAGTCCCACCATTAATCTTTTTTAATAAGGAAGGAGCTACTTTAGGATTAGTAGCAAAATCATCGTTCAAGTCTACAACTGTGTTAGAACAAGAAAGTAAAGATAGTAGCAGTAACGATGATAAAAAAAAGCGCATCTTTAACGCTTTATTAGTCCTTTAGTGGTAGTAATTTATATTTCCCAGGCTTTTGCATTGCTTTTTTTCTTTTTTTGCCCTGAGAAGCTTTTTTACTAGCTCTTTTAACTTTTGTTATCTTTGTTAGAGATGCCATTTTGATATTTCCTCCAAAATCTTATTTTTCATCAAGAGGCGCCGATCGGATTTGAACCGATGCATAAAGGTTTTGCAGACCTTGGCCTTACCACTTGGCTACGGCGCCATCCTTTGTGTGTTTTTATTTATATACAATGACATTGTCAAGACATAGTAATATTTATCTTGCACTGTTCTGGATAAAACGTGTCAGATAATATTTCACCATTTCTTTTGTATTTATAGGACGACCTTGATAGGTCCACACAGCCTCATTAAAAGGTCCTAACTGTGCGTTTATTATATCACCTATCTGTTCTGATGCACCACTAGGATTGACCGCATTAGAGGTAAAAAAGCCTCCCGTATGTGCATTAAAACTTATTTGTATAGTGCCCGGACGCTGAGCAGAAAATATTAGCTTTAAAGAATTTCTAAACACCATGAAATCTGCTTCTGTATTGCCTATTGCATAAACCTTTATCCCAGATGCTGCCATGCTTTTGTGTGCATTAAAAACAGAAGCAAGTTTTGTTATGTGATTCCTTAAATATCTTAAATACAATACAGTTGAATCCCTTAAAACCTTTTCTGGAGAACGAACAGCGTCATAGTTTATTAGACCTGTATGTTCTATTTCTTCTTCACCTCTTGCAAGTTCTACCAACCAGGAAGCTTCTTCACTTACCTCATCATAAGGTATGTAAACGTCTTCCTCTTGTTTGTTTTTAGAGGCAATGTTGTTAAGTTCATCAACTGTCCATGCATCTTTCATTTCAAACCCCCAAATGATCACCCAAGTTCTGTATTATAACTAAAATTTAAATATTATTCCAGCACTAGCTTTTGGGGCATAAGACATTCGACTGCCCCTTTTAATTTCTAATGTAGGATCTTCCTCATATGCATATTGATTTATAAAAAGGACATTAGTTACCACTAACTTCAAAATGAAATTCTCCTGGAATGAATAACGAACCACTATGCC
>JAKIZQ010000093.1 GCA_022707945.1 Bdellovibrionales bacterium | reverse complement strand
AATGTTTTTTACTTGTTTTGCTGTTATTCCAAAATCCATACCCAAATCCCGATATAATCTATCAAAGCTGTGACTCTCTTTTGAGCTTGTATAGGTGAGGTTGTAGCAGTGCCTGCATCCAAAATACTTTCCGTTACCAAGATATAAAACACCCACCTTGCGATTACACTCCCTGCCATTAACTATCAGAGGGCATATAAACCACCATCTACGCCCCCCGAAGTAACACGGTGTCCAAGTAAGTTGTACTTTATAATCAAGCTCAGTCTTTTCTTTTGTGTCTCTGTTCGTTTGTGTATATTTAAAATGTATATATTCCTCTCCCTGTATCGTTGAAACGCTAAAACTAATGCTTCCCGTTTTTTCGCCGTTACGAGACCAACTCATGCTCCCCCAACGAACACCGCCATTAAAGTATTTATGCTCATTAAGAAATTTTGTTGTGATTGTCTTGCAATCTTCAACCGTCCACCTATTAGAATAAGACCATCTGCCCATCAAAAAAATCTCCGTTTTTTTCCTAAATCATTAGCTGAAACGACATCTATAAAAGCCTGCTTTTCTGCTATATGCCTTGCCAGTCCTGCTTCATATTCCTTTATGGATGCTCTCTCAATAAAGTCTTCAAAGAGCCATTCTATGTCTTTATCTGGGACACTTGGGACACTGTTTTTATAGTCAGTTTCTAATTTATTAGAAAATACATCAGGTATTTCTGTTTTTTTAGACAAACTATTTTTTTGGCGTCCCAGCCGTCCCAATACATCCAAAATAATAACACCCGTTTGTTTATTATCGTTGTTCTTAACGGTTATGTATCGCTCCGTTGTTTTAATACCGACAAGTGTAAAAATCCTTTTCCTGTGTTCTTTACCTGCTTCGTCGGGATAAACTATGCAACCAAATCTACCTTCCTCATCTATGAATAAATGCTCTCCTTTTTTATCCTGTCCAATTTCAGAACAAGCAGGGCATCGGGCAAGTATCTTCTCTTGCTGACAATTCACGTTTTCAAGTTTTGTAATATCTAAAGTCATAATCTATTCCTTGAAAGTAACCTTTCTAAACCCTCTGACACTTTTACCTTCTCGTTTTATTGAGTGTGATTTTGCCGTCTGAAATAGTTCAAGCATCAGTTCTTCAACTTCCTTTTGAATAACTGTAATAGGCTTGGGGTTCCAGCTCTTTGTTGGACAGTATTCCGCATATCTCTCTACAATTTCATTTATTGATAAATCACCATTAGTGATGCTGACAACCCTCTCCTCTAAAAAACACCTTAAACTATCACTTTCAGCCAATAGGCTATCAACTATTGCTTGTTGCCTATCTGATAGGAATATATCACCGTAGTTATCAATATCTTGGAATAATAAAGCTAATCCTTCCAATGCCCAGTTTAATATCCCGCTCGCCTCTTCCTTTAAAAGAATGTCTGCAAAGTTTGGTATCTTCTTTTTTGGAGCTGGTGCGTTAAAATCAACAATCAATAATCGCCTTTTCCAAGCACCCAAATCACCATCTAACCTAACTTGCAGTCTGGAGTTAGAAGTTATAACGATACAATAATTACCTTTTATCTGGAAATTACCAGTCCCGCCTTTTTGCTCGGCATCAAACCAGTCTCCGCCGACAAGTCCCTTTATTACATAAGCACCCCTTTCAGAAAGAAATCTGCCAGGCACGTCAACACCAACCAACAAGGTCTTTTTCCTAAACCTATATAATTCAAATCTCTCGCTTAACTGCTTGGTTCGCAATTCTGATACGTTATTCATCCCTATAAGTTTTTGAATAATAATTGAGAGTGTTGACTTACCTCTACCAGCCTTACCGTCTAGGATTAAGAACCGCTGTATAAGATTACTCCCTAAAAGGCATAGCCCTATATACTTTTGTAGTAAAATAACATCATCTTCCTGTAACGCTGGTCTTAAAAATTCATTTAAAAACCGTTCGCACTTTGCACTTTCATTAAAGGTGATTGGAGAGCTATTCCTTGAATAGAAGTCAGGAGAAAAACTCACAAAATCAGCATTGCTGTTTTCCTTAAACTCAATAACTCCATTGGTAAGATGGATAACCTTTTTCTTATCAACGAAGATATACTTTTTTTCTTCAATGCCTTTAAGGTGCGATACAATCTGACTTAAAGCCGAGTTCGTTCTTTTCTGTTCCAATGCCCTTAAAGAGTGGTCTCTTGAAACCTGTAGCAATCTTTTGCATATTTCTTGTTTAATTATATCTTCCGACACCTCTTTATAAAGCCCTGTCTCTGAGTCATAGCGATAAAACTCTTTTTCTCTTGGCTCATATAGTTCAATATGTTCCGCACTATGTAACCCTGCCCAGAAAGACTGATTTAGCGATGTAAGGAAGCCTTTGTCATTTAAATAATAGGGTTCTCCATATCGCTGTATTAGAGATTTATAATCTTTATGAATTTCTCTTCCTTGCGTTGAATTAGGTATATAGTCTTTTAATACTTCATAGAGTTTTTCTTTTGTTATGTTGGCAATATCAATATCGTTCTCAACGGTGTATTCTGTTCCAGTTTCAGGATGTATTGACCCAGCACCGACAACTTGCGACCCTTTAGCAATAATTTCTCCGTGATGCACATTACCTTTGTTTAGCACAACTTTCGCATCAAGACCTTTACAATAAAAATAGAAGTGTTCACCTTTTTTAGGAGTTTTGACAGAAAACGTCTGACATAGCTTCTCTTTTATAATGCAACGCAATTCTTCCGTATCAGCATCAATAACTACAAGGTCGCCATATCCGCCGATAATCCCATAGTTATTATTAGCACTAACCCATTCATTTATAGACGAATAATTATAAGGATTATTCTGCCATTCTTTTTCAAACGGGACTTTTGATTGTGGCTTTAGCTTAACAAAGCCCACCCCATCTTTTTGAAGCTGTCTAGGGACTATATAATTCTCCATTTTACTTACCTATGCTTGGAGAATTACTGTTCTGTGTTCGCTGTTCTAAAAACCTTTCAATATCTGAATAGCGATATTTAACAAGGCGACCCACTTTAACATACTTTAAATCATACCTTTTTGTGCAAGCCCACACAGCTAGAGTTCCCTCGGTAACTCCTAAAAATTTTGCTGTTTCTTGACGAGAAAGTAGTTGTTCAATTTCATGTTTATCCACAATAACCTCCAGATAAATTTGTTATCACAGAGACCATTATGGACATTTTTGTTAATAATAATAGAGCGTCAGCGTGCTAAAGTATTATGTCAGCATGTTGAAGCCATACGCTAATGCTTACGGGTATTGATTTCCCTAATCCACTTGTAAATTGTTTCAAAACTGTTTGTTCTAGAAAGAGGCTTAATCTCTGATTGAGTTTTTATCCATTCTTTATATTTTTTTTCTATTTCTTTCGCAGCCTGTCTCATGCTGGTATATTTACGTTCACTATACATGTCTAAAACAAATCTTTTTATAGCACCATACTCTTTCTCACGACTAGCTTTGCCCGCTTCTATTTTCTGTTTTTTATAAAGTGCATGGACTTCTTGCCTACCTTTTTCATCGTGATACTTCATTAGGTTGGCTGTTGCTTCAATTAACTTAGGGGTATGCTTATTGGTGTTATCCATTAGTTTAAAAAAAGTTTGAGTTAAGAAATACCTCCTATAATTTTCCATTGCATCACGAAACAAAACAAAAGCACTATCTACGTCATTATCTTCAATTAAAAAAAGCTGTTCTACCTTTCTCCAGAAAAGAATAAAATACAAGATTTCTATATCATATCCTATTCCTAGTTCTTTAATTTCTTCTCTTATCTTTTCATGCGAACGGTTAATGGCATTAAAGAGCAATGAACAGTCACTCCAAATGGTAGAAAAATCTTTTTCATTAAATAAGTTTGCCTGCTCTAACATGTCACATATATAAAAACCAATCATGTGTTCTAGTTCAAGAAGTTTAGGATGAGTAAGACGTTCTAAAACATTCCTGACATAAAAGACCTCAGACCTCATAAAATATGCTCTTTTAAGTTTCCTTCTAACTTCACCCTCTCCTATGTCTCTGCATCTAAAAATATCATCATCCATACGTATTATTCCAAATAAATGACTTTTTTCTTTAGTAAACAGTTCTAATACTTTCTCACGAGTAATCATTTTTTAGATTCCTCCATAATAAGTTTTATAGCTTGACCCATTGAGACCCTAACAGGGTCATCATTAAGTCTTGAATAAACCTGTGTCGCTTGTTGTGACTTATGTCCCAGTGTCTTACCAATAATTAACATACTCGCGCCAGTTATTGCCTGATAACTTCCCAGTGTTCTTCTAATGTCATGTATACGTAGATTTTCTATTTTTGCAGTTTTTAGAACTCTCTGCCAAACCCGTTTGGGTTCCATTAAATGTCCAGACTTGCTGGTGAGGCTTGGAAAAACCCACTCGTCACTCTCTGACTCTTTTTTTCTTCTCTTTAATATATCCAGTGCCTCTTTAACCAAAGGGATGTCCACAGAGTCATAATTTTTAGTTTCAGTTATATGCCATGTTTTTCTTGTAATGTTAATTTCGTCCCACTTCATAGACAAAACATTTGATTTTCTTGCCCCTGTAAGTAGGGAAAGCCATACATAGTCTTTTATCATTTGATTGGTTTCTTGCTCTAACGCTTTAAAAAACCTTGGTAGTTCCTGAGGTTGTAAAAATCTATCACGAGATTTTTCACGAAACTTTTTTACTCCGTTTGCAGGATTACCGCCATCCCACCCCCACTCTTTAGCCTTGTTAAACAATGTTTTTAAAAAAGATAAGAGTCTGTTGGCTGCATATA
>JAKIZQ010000092.1:242-4880 GCA_022707945.1 Bdellovibrionales bacterium | reverse complement strand
GGTGTTATACCATATTATCCAAGCTATTCCTTTGAACAGTTCACAAAAAAAGATATCCCAGAACTTTGGCAAGAAATGCTGAACACAAAAAATGAAATGTATGCCCAATGGAACTCAAACATAAAAGAAACACCAATAACTCCAATAAATAACATAATAGAGGGTGGTTTTATCAACAGAGAGGTAAGTTTATCTCCTAGTGGTAAAAAGATGGCTTTTCACAGAGTAAGTGCTGACGAGAAAGCAAAGTTAGTAGTATATGATCTTGATACAGACGAAAATATAGTAGAAATAGATTCAGACGACACAAGCTCTATAAGCTGGATAGACGAAGACACCCTATTATTTAGCAAACTACACGGTAAAATCGGTTCAACTTATTTTTGGTTATATAAGTATTCCATATCAAAAAGATCGTTACAAAGGGTAAAAGACTCTCAAAGAACACTTTTTGTTAACTCAAACAACGACGATATCTGTTCAGTAAGGGCTCTTACTGGTCAAATGATAATAGAATACAATTCAAATAAAATATACAGTTCCCCTTTATTAGCCAGAGTTGAAAGACCTTTTTGTATAGAACATGAGGGAAAACTTTCTGTATATTTTATAGAGAAAGAACCAAACAAGAATGAAAAACTAGTATTATTGAAGGGAAAAGAAAAAATAGTTATTCACTCATCTGAAGGTACCATCAAGGACCTTGATATACACAATAACAAACTGTATTTTATAGACGATAAAGATAAGGTCTTTAATATATATCAAAGTGAATTGGATGGTTCCAACATAGAACAAATAACTAATTTTATGTCTGGAGCATTTGATCTTGATGTTAACGACAACGGGATATATCTGACTTATTACACTTCTGATGGTTTTAGGATAGGTGTTATAGATTCAAGAACAAAAGAAGCTAATCAAAAAAAATATAAAGTAATGGAACTCCCAATTAGGGATCTCCCACCCGTACCTCTAGAAAAACTAAAAGCAAGTAGTAAAGAAAGCTCTTATAGTCCCTTCAAAACATTGATCCCAAAATTCTGGATACCATCTTTTGCTTTTGTAGATAAAGGTTTTATCGCCGGTGGACTTACATATGGCGCAGATGCGTTGTTCAGACATCAATATTTTTTGAGTGGTGCATATGATTCAAGAACAAAAAAACCTTTCATAAGTGCCTCATATATAAATCAATCCTTCTATCCAAGCTACAGCATATACGCCACCACAGACAACATATGGTGGAATGAAGACGAGATCATACAGGATCTCATGTCTGGTGCAGGAGTTTCTGTTCCACTAGGAACCCATTGGTCCATAGGTACTGGACTAACCTATCACTACAGAATGATGGATTTTGAACAAAGACGTATAAAAAGAAGTGGATTGTATGGACTCATAGCTTACGGTGATGTTTCCAGCACGTTATCTGCAATTAGTGACCCAGAAAATGGATTATCTGGTTTTTTAAAATATAGTTCTTTTCCAAAAGCCATGGACTCAACTTATAGCGAATACCAAATAGACACGAATATAAGGTTCTACATACCTCTTGGTACATCTCATCATGTTATCGCTGTTAACAACGATCTTTCTTACAGCTATGGAGACCCTTATATGTTTTTCCTAGCAGGAGGAGAATTCTCTTCTTTAATACTAGGTAGTAAACGTTATTTGATGAGAGGTTATCCTGTAAGTTATTTTGCTTCACGCTCAATGATGGTAACCAACATCGAGTATCGTTTCCCAATATTAACAATAAACAGTGGACATGGATTATTCCCTTTGTTCTTTAAAAAGATACATGGAGCATTAATATCTGATAATGGTTTTATGGGAAAAGATTTTAAAAAGAATTTTCACTCTGGCGGTATTGAATTAAGAACAGATGGATATATCGTATACCATTTACCAGTAACACTAAGACTTGGTCTTTATAAAGGCACCCAATACAAGAAAGGCCAATTCTTTGCCGGAATAAGCAGCATTTTCTAATATCAAATAACTACTTCTTCGTGACCTTGTTCCTTATGTCCATTAGCTTTGCGAATGGAGAATTGGGGTTAACCCTTGGCGCAGGGGCTTCTTTCCTTGCATTAGGTCTTGGGCCCTGCTGATTTCTTGGACCCTGAGGCCTTGGCCTTGGAGTGTTGTCATATATCTTCTCATCGAACATTTTTTGATATGCGTCGTTCTTTACCTTTGTTCTTTCTTTTGTTTCTTCCTTTATTTGATGAACTGCTTGCTTTAAAGAGAGAGATATCTGTTTTTTTGTAGTATCAACTTCCATCACTTTTACCTTAAGTTCAGCACCCAAAGAAACCACATCCCTTGGGTCCCTAACAGGACCTCTGTCTGAAAGTTCTGATATATGTACCAAACCATCTACATGAACACCTATATCAACGAACACACCAAAATTGGTTATGTTGCTAACGACACCATTAACTATCATTCCTGCTTTAAGGTCCTCTATGCTGTTTATACCCTCGTGGAATTCTACTTTTTTAAAGATGCTCCTTGGGTCACGACCAGGTTTTTTTAATTCCTCTATTACATCTTTTACAGTGTACTCACCCAACTCACCAACCACTTGTGGATCATTAAAAAGTTTGAGTACTTCTTCTTTGTTGCCAAGAACAGAATTAAGAGGAAGGCTTGCTCGTTCACAAACAGCACCTATTATTTCATATTTCTCTGGGTGAACGCCTGTGTTATCCAAAGGATTCTCACCACCACGTATCCTTAAGAAACCTGCACATTGCTCAAATATCTTTTCTCCCAGTTTGGAAACTTTCAAAAGTTCTTTTCTATTGTTAAACTTTCCATTGCTGGTTCTGTATTCAACCATAGACCTTGCAAGACCTGCACCTAGTCCAGAAACATAGGCTAAAAGATGCGGACTTGCAGTATTAAGATCTACACCAACGTAGTTAACACAGTCCTCTACTACAGCCTCTAGACTTTCTTTTAGATACTTTTGGTCAACGTCATGTTGATACTGACCAACACCTATTGATTTTGGATCTATCTTTACAAGTTCTGCCAGTGGATCTTGTAATCTGCGTGCAATACTTACAGCTCCTCTGAACGTAATATCTATGCCGGGAAGCTCTTCTCTTGCTACATCAGAAGCACTATATACAGAAGCTCCAGCTTCGTTAACTATAACACAGATGATCTTGTCAGAAAGTCCTTCTTTCTTAAGAAGGTCCATCACAAATTTTTCTGTTTCTCTTGACGCCGTGCCGTTCCCTATTGATATAGCTTCTACATTATGTTTCAAACAAAGATCTTTTACAACTGCGGCAGATTCTTCTATCTTGTTATGTGGTTCTACAGGATAGATTGTTGCATATTCCAGTAGTTCTCCACAGCTACCTATAACTGTAAGTTTGCAACCAGTCCTAAAGCCAGGGTCCATGCCCAAGATTATCTTTTCACCAAGTGGTGACTGTAGTAAAAGGTCTCTAACGTTGTTTGAGAAAACCTTTATTGCCGCCTTATCTGCAAGTTCTTTTAACTCACCAAAAATATCTGTCTCTATTGAAGGAGCAAGATAGTCCTTATAAGCAGTTTCTATCGCCTTTAATATGAGTTCAGCGAATATACATTTTGTATTCTTAACATAAATAGACTTTATAATATCTATACAAGGTTCTGGCATAGTACTAACACCTATGGAAAGAACTTTTTCATTAAAACCCCTTTGTACAGCCAATACTCTGTGAGAATTTTTTGGGTTCGTTAAGTTCTTTATAGGCTCTTTATAATCAAAATAAGTATCGAACTTTGAATGTTCGTCCTTAAACCTTGGTGCCTTCTTTGAATAAATGGAACCATGATTAAAGGTGTGTGCCCTTAGTTGTTTTTTTAATTCAACGTCATGTGCAATATGTTCTATAACTATATTAAGCGCATGCTCTACAACCTGTTCTGGATCTATAAGTTTTTTTAGTGGATCTAAATATGCTCTTGCAAGTTTTAATATTTCACCCTCTTCTATTCTTTGGTTCATTATAGTGTCTGCAAAAGCATCAAGTCCAAGTTCTCTTGCTATGTCTGCCTTGGTCTTTTTCTTTTTCTTATAAGGAGCATAAATATCTTCCAACTCTAATTTATTATATGTTGAAAGTATTTTTACCCTTAGTTCTGGTGTTAACTTTTTTTGCTCCTCTATCGCCTTGATTATTGTCTGTTGTCTATCAAGTATATCTAGTATCCTGTCACGCTCCAATAGTATGGTCCTTACATCTACCTCGTCGAGACCACCAGTCAGCTCTTTCCTGTATCTTGCTATAAAAGCAACAGTTGCTCCGTTTGATGATAGGTCTAGGACGGAATTGACCTTGTTAAAAGGTATACCTACACCACTGGCTATTCTTTCTACTATTGGATGTATGCCTTGGTTCATATTATTACTTGCCCATCAAGAACAATACTATCGCTTTCTGCACGTGTAATCTGTTCTCTGCCTCGTCGAATATTACAGAATTAGGACCATCTATTACATCTATGGTAACTTCTTCTCCTCTGTGCGCTGGTAGACAATGCATAAAGAAGGCATCCTTCTTTGCTAATGCAAAAAGTTCTTTGTTCACCTGATATGGTCTTAATACTTTTTCTTTTTCCTTG
>JAKIZQ010000092.1:0-232 GCA_022707945.1 Bdellovibrionales bacterium | reverse complement strand
GCCTCTTGTCCCATAGAAGCCCAAACATCAGTATAAACTACATCAGCGTCTTTACATGCCTCTTTGGCGTCTGTGGTAACAAGAACACTGCCTCCGGACACTGATGCAAGTTGTTGCGCCTTTTTAACTATATCTGCGTTCACTGTCATACTGGTAGGAGAAGCAACACACACATGACAACCAAGAATAGCTCCTGTTAGCAGTAGTGAGTGTGCCATGTTGTTACCGTCGC
>JAKIZQ010000091.1 GCA_022707945.1 Bdellovibrionales bacterium | reverse complement strand
AGGTCTACGATACTAAACAATCGTTCAAAATTTTCTTTTCAACATAATGTTGATGGTGTTGGTGTAGATAGATTAATAGCAATAGAAGGGGCTCTTACTTTAATGGATCCACCATTTGTTGTTATAGACGCTGGTACAGCAATAACAGTTGATTTTGTGATAAAACAGGATGGTGTGTCTGTTTTTAAAGGTGGTGTAATAATACCCGGTTTTGAACTTTGTTTTAAAGCATTGAACGATTACACATGTATGCTTCCTCGTCTTAAACCAATGAGCCCAAAAGGCACATATGGCCAAGACACAATGAAAGCAATGAATTGTGGTATCTGTCTTACTCTTTCTTCAGGGATTAAAAACATAATAAATACAACAGCACTTTCTTTTGGAGTATCTGAGTTGCCTGTTATTATAACTGGTGGAGCAGGAAAATTTATTGGTGAACTTTTAAACTCTAAACATGAGTATGTAGAGAATCTTATCTTTAGAGGGATGATGAATATCTACAACAGTAATAAAGGAGTATGACGATGAATATATTAATAGGTGTTAGTGGTGGTATAGCTGCTTATAAAATAGCGGACCTTGTAAGGATGTTCGTTAAGGATGGGCACGAAGTAAAGACCATACTTACAGAGAACGCTAAATATTTTATTACACCTACAACACTAGAGACATTAAGTAAGAATAAGTGTTATACAGAACTATTTTCTAGTACTCGTGATGTAGAACACGTTGAGTTAGGAAAATGGGCTGATGTTATGATAGTTGCTCCAGCAACGGCTAACATTATTGGAAAATTATCCAGTGGTATCTGTGATGATCTTTTGAGTACTGTGATGCTTGCGCTTGATAAGCCTTGTTATATTTTCCCTTCGATGAACACCAATATGTTAACGCATCCTGCTGTGCAAGAGAATATTTCTAAACTAAGGGATTGGGGATATCTTGTCTACGATCCAGCAGAAGGGGAACTTGCTTGTGGTGATATCGGCAAAGGGAAATTGCCAGATGTTGAACTTATATATCAAATAGTTATTTCAGAGAACGAGAGAGCAATAACAGATTCTTCGTTGGCCAACAAAACAGTGTTGATTACTGCTGGGTCTACTCGTGCATATATAGATCCTGTAAGATATATAGAGAATGGTTCTAGTGGGCTTATGGGTGTTGAGTTGGTCCGTAATGCTTGGTTGAGAGGAGCAAAAGTGACTTTGGTATGTAATAAGGAAGTGGTTGAAAGATTCCCTTGGGTTAAATATTACTCAGAAATGATAATGTTAGTTGAAACGACAGAGGACGTTTACAAGGCTGTTAGTGGTGTGTTTGATGGAACAGATATATATATAAGTGCAGGAGCTCTTTGTGATTTTAGCAATCAGCCTCTTAAAGAAAAAATAAAGAAAGATGGCAAGAACACGGTTCTTAACATGAAGCCTTCGGTTGATGTTTTTAGTGAACTATCTAAACAAAAGAAGCATCAATTAATGGTAGGTTTTGCTTTAGAAACAAATGACATTGAAAGGAATGCTAAAGACAAGCTGGTTTCAAAAGGTATGGATGTGGTCGTTGCTAACTCTGTAGATGCTATAGACTCAAAAACGAGCAACGCCATTATCATAGATAAAAAAGGTATAAGAAAATATATTAAGGAATCAGAAAAAAGGGTAATGGCAGAAGAAATACTCAGAGAAATAGAAAAAATATTATTCGAAAGTGTTACTCCTGTTGAAAAAACCAATCAAGAGGCTCATTGATGAGAGTATTAAAGGACATAGAACAAGTTCGTAACTTTTGTGACCTAATGCATTCAGTAGGCAAGAAAATAGGTTTTGTCCCTACCATGGGTAATTTACATGATGGACATTTGTCTTTGGTGGAGCGAGCAAAAAAAGAGAACAATGTTGTTGGCGTAAGTATTTTTGTTAATCCAATACAATTTGGACCTAATGAAGATTTTAATAAATATCCCAGAACTCTTGATGAAGATATTGAAAAGTTAAAGAGTGTTGGTTGTGACTTTGTGTTTGTCCCAGATACTAGTGCCATGTATTTAAATAATTCTTCTGAGTTGATAATTAATGAAAAAAAGATAAGCAAGACCATGTGTGGAAAATTTAGGCAGGGTCATTTTGACGGTGTACTTACGGTGGTGGCCAAGTTGTTTCATATCTGTAAACCAGACAAAGCTTATTTTGGTAATAAGGATTATCAACAATTGATCTTAATAAAACAGATGTCTTTGTCACTCAATATGGGTGTTGAAATAATAGGATGTCCTCTTGTTAGAGAAAGAGATGGTCTTGCGATGAGTTCAAGGAATTCATACCTTGATAGTGAAGCAAGAAAAAAAGCATTAAAACTATCAAAAGCTTTATTTTTGATAAAAGAGTCTTTTGATAGAGGTAATACAGACGTTAATTCTTTGAAAAAAATTGGACTAGAAACTTTAATGCCAGACATTAGTGTTCAATATTTGGAAATAGTTAAAGCCGACGATCTTAGCCCAGTGCTTAAGGTCGAAAAAGGTTGTTTGGTAGCTATTGCTGGCTATTGTGGTCCTGTTAGATTGATAGATAATATAATTTTATGAGAGGAGTATTATGATAATAGAAGTCTTGAAATCAAAGATACATGGAGCCAGAGTTACAAGGACGGATATTGATTACGAGGGAAGTCTTGGAATACCAGAGGACATGATAGAAGCCTGTGGTCTTTATGTTAACGAGAAAATAGACGTATATAATGTGAGTAACGGGGAAAGGTTCTCTACCTACGTAATAAAAGAACCAGCAGGTAGTGGCAACTTTTTTGTTAATGGAGCCGCTGCACACAAAGCTAAAAAAGGGGACAAAATAATAGTTGCCTCTTATGCCCATATAGACGAGAAAGAAATAAAAACACATAAACCAAGTGTTATAAGACTTGATGAGAATAATAGGATCGTGAGGTAATTTAAGATGTCATTAAAAGAATTTGTTACACACAGATTAATAAAATCAGAAGACCTTAACCACCACGGAACCTTATTTGCTGGACGTAGCGCAGAGTGGTTTGTTGAGTCTGCTTTTATTGCCGCTACTGATCTTGTAAGACCACAGAACCTTGTTTGTGTTAAGGTTCATGGCATGCATTTTTCAAAACCAGTTAGACTTGGTGACATAATTAAATTATCTAGCAAAGTGGTTTACACAGGTAAGACCAGCATCGTGACCTATACAAAAGTTGGTTTAAGAGGGGAACACAATATCATTGTTGATGGTTTTATTTCTTTTGTGCACGTTGATAATAATACCAAACCAAGCCCACACGGTTTAACAATAAAACCAAGTACTGAAGATGATAAAAAACTTTTTGAAGAAGCAAAAAGAATAAAGAAATGAAAGATGCCCCTTTATTATTAATGAGCAGAGCTATTGAGCTTGCAAAAAAAGCTCGCAACATGACCTTGCCTAATCCAAGAGTTGGCGCTGTTGTATTTGATGATGACGGAAGAATATTGGGCGAAGGTTATCACCAAAGATTTGGATCTGATCATGCAGAAGTAAATGCAATTAATTCTGCGTTATCTAATGGTCATGATGTTAAGGGCAAAAATCTTTGTGTTACTCTTGAACCATGTAATCATCATGGAAAAACGCCTCCATGTTCTGATGCCATCATTAATGCTGGAATAGGTAATGTCTACATAGGAACTAACGATGATTGTACTGCTGTTTGTGGCAAGGGTGTCTCTAAACTTATATCAAGTGGTATTAATGTAAGAACAGGAATACTCGAAAAAGAGTGTAGAGAAATAAATCCAGGTTTTCATAAATATAATAATACAGGCTTACCTTTTGTTAGGATAAAGATGGCAGTCTCTTTGAACTCTGTTATGGGTAGCACATGGTTCACCGGAGAGATTGCTAGAGAAAGAGTGCATGAGCTAAGGTCTTATTCTGATCTTATAATAACAGGACTTGGAACTATAAAAAAAGATAATCCAAAATTCACGGCTAGGATTAAAGATGGTGTTCTTACTAACAGAGTACTTATTCTTGATGAGGATCTGGAATTATATGATCTTTATAATAGTAAAGAATTAAACGTGATTAATTCTGGGAATAAAGTGATAGTGGCTACGGGTAGTAACAGAAGAATAAATAATAATGATGTACAAATAATAAGAACAGAACTTAATAATGAAGGTCTTATAGATCTTAGAACCCTAATACCTATTCTGACAGAACAGCTAAAGGCCAGAGAAATAATGATAGAGGCAGGACCAAGGTTGACTAGTTCTTTTATAGAGGATGCTCTTGATATGATAGACAAATTCAATATATTTGTTGCTCCTCTTGAACTTGAAGAGGGTAATAAGTTGAACATAACTCCAAAATTGATAATAGAAAAACAGGAGATGCTAGAAAATACACTTGCCGTAGAAGGTCATTTTGATATTTAAGGACGAATAATGTTTACAGGAATAATAGAAAGAAAGGGTTTGATAAAAAGAACAGAACACAACTCTATTACAGTTGATGTTGGAAATGACTTCAATATAGGGCTGGGTGATTCTGTTAGTGTTAATGGTGTCTGTTTAACTGCAAGATCTATAAAAGAGAGTCTTGTGTCTTTTGATGTTTCTAAAGAAACACTATCTGTTAGTAATTTAAAAGGAATGAAAATAGGTCAACTTGTTAATCTAGAAAGAGCGATGTTGGCAAATGGTCGTTTTGGAGGACATTTTGTTTCTGGCCACGTTGACTGTGTTGGTACTATATTAAATATAAAAGACAACTCAGACAGCATAGACATTCATGTTAAATATGACACTGAATATTCTTCATTAATAGTTGATAAGGGGAGTATTGCACTAAACGGAGTTAGTTTGACCGTTAATGAAGTTA
>JAKIZQ010000090.1 GCA_022707945.1 Bdellovibrionales bacterium | reverse complement strand
CATTAATCCACTTTCTTTTGGACTACCTATGTTTTCTGTTGATGTTACTTTCTGCAATCCAGGATTCTGCATATTTTGTTGACCAGATATTGTTTCCCTATCTCTACCACTTGGTGCCTGTCCCATATCTCCTGAATAATTAGGTTGCATCCCAGACTGTCCCCCTTCCATTTCTCCTCCCATCATTGGATTTACTGGAATAAATAATGGTTGTTCTTGAACTTCTGATTGCTGTAAATATTGCAACCACATATCTGGGAACCAATCTTCTACACTTTCGTCAAACATTTCTATTATTCTCTTTGCTGGCTTAGAAAACATCTCTGGTGGTTGTGCAAATAAAGGAGTAACAATATTAAATAACTCCATTTTTCTTTGTTTCTCTATCTCAACAGATGGATTTACTATTGATGTCTTATCTATTGTAATTAAACCCTTCCATCTAAGGTCTGTAAGCGAAAGGTCTTTTGGAATATTGAAATAATTGTATTCTTTTGATGGAACAAATCCGTTTTCAGTCTTTTGAACTTTTAATGGAACTTCTTTATAAAATGTTGCTGTTATTTCTCCTGTATCCGGTGAAACATCCATTGCGTTTGCTTGACCAAACTCTTCCTGATAAGCATTAAATTCTTCGTCTGTGGTAAATGTCTTTATTTCTGGTGTTGAATAAATCTGATAAAGCCAGGAAAGTGAAATATCTGCCTCTATCGTTAGAGCATCACAAATGTTATCTAACGGTAATCCCAACCTCTTTAATGCCGATTCTTTGGCATTTAAAACCTCTCCTAGCGTCTTTCCTGTCAATTCACCCTCTATAATAGGTGGAACGCCTGAGTCATCATCTAATCCTGCTTTTAAGAATTTAAGACCATCCCAACTCTCTTGTCCCGGTCCAGGAACCTCCATCCATTTAACATCTCCACCCAATAATGGATAACCAGCACCAGGCTTAATTTTAATAGCTTGGTCACCAGAAAATGCAGTTGTTCCTGAATAAAAGAACATCTTGTAGATAGATAACTGCAACTGGTCCATCGTCATATTGTTAAACTTGTCGTACAATCCCTTCTTCTGTCTAATCAATTCCCACAATGAAACACCAAACGGACTCTTGAAATTTCTCAAAATCCAATATGTCTGCCAAATAGATAATTTACCATCATCATTTGGAAGTGGACCACTATATAAAGGAATATCTTGGTCAGGAACGTAAATTACATATAAATCCTTGTCCCTATTTTCATAAAACCTAATAGTAACTATATCTGTCCTACTAGGTTGATTTGTCTTATTACCCTCTGTTGAAACAAAATCATCGTCTGTCTTTTTTGAGTTTGGCTTAACATATTTCCAATTTGGATAATCACCAAACTCTAGTGTTGCTGTATCGTATGAGAAATCCTTATCAAAATACCAATCATTTAAAGAACAAGGGTCGTTTGGTTTAGTCATTTCATCAATCCTTACTCTATATGGGTCAAGAATTTCTCTATAAAGACCACTGTAATCAGTAATAATCCTATCCTCAAATGTTGATTTTGATGGGTCGTTAGGATTAAACTCGGTCATTACCCTCTTCTTTCTTTTTAAAATCTTTGGATAGGTTCTTCCTACAGCCCATCCATATTGTGCTAAATTAAATACAAATAACTTTAAATACTGTTTAAAATTGCTAGAATCCCAAGAACCATCAAGCAAGGCATTTCCAACCTTAATTGTCTTGTCATACTTAGAATTTAATGCCTTAAGGTTAACTTTTGGATTCTTATCTACGATAATAGACATTACTGTCTGTATCTTTGTTAATAGTGTTGGTTCAGATGTTCTTGTTTTCCAATCATTAGTATCTCCAACGGGAATTAACTTAGAACGCTTACCAGTTGTTTCGTCTTGTGCAAAAATCTTTCTTCCCGGAACATTATCCTCCTTTGATGGGACATATTGTTCGTCTGCCTCCTTCCATATCTCTGTAAGACCCAAAGACTCAAAATAAGAAGACATTTTCTCACATCTGTCTTTAACAAAATCAAGAGCAGTAGACTCTTCTTCACTCAACTTAATTGTGATTTTTGGTTCTTTCTCTTTTAAAGATAGAACTTTATCAAACTTTTTTGGCATATTTTATTAGTCTTTAGTAGTCAGACTCTATTTCCTCTCTAATTTGTTGTAATCTTCTCTCCACAGCTGTCATTGGCTTTGGAGTCTTATAATCTCTTAATGTTTGTAATAAATACCTTAATTCGTCTGCTGCGTGGTCTTCTCCGTCTGAATCAATGTCTTCTGGTATATTATGGTCGTGTACCAACGATGGGATTGTCCTTATAAGGTTAATGCAGTGATTAAATACCTTTAATTTTGGTTGTGTATTATTGTCCCATCTTAAGTACCTATGAACAGCATCCCAACCCATAACTCTATCCTTTGATGATGGAACAAGGTTATAAACACCATTCCTCATATATACTTCTGCAGTAGTTTCTGGTATTCCAGTTTTATTAAATGCTGCAGAATCAATTACTGTGTACTCATAATCCTCCTCGTTTCCGTGTTGGTCTACAGATATTCTTGTTATTTCTCTTGCGTGGTAATCAGATTCGTGTCCTGTTGAGTAATATTCCCTATATACCCATACGTTTCCGTCATAATCTAATGCGTACCAATGACAAGAAGTAATACCATTCTTACCTCCAACATCAATAGAACGAAACTTTTTCCATCCATCTGGTATTGTAAATGGTTCTACTACGTGTACTCTTGGCTCCCATTCTGTAAAATACTGTCCTTCAAATACATCCCACGAACCCTCTAGATAAGCCTTTCTAAGGTTCTCTGGAAGCGATTTCAACGAATTAACATACGAATTATCTAAATGTGGGTTATCTGTAGCTAATGCAGGAACAAACACAAACTCATCGCGTTCCGACTCATTGTCAGGAAACTTTCCATCTATCCATCTTTCTTTTACCCACAAATGACCAACTCCTCCTGGATTGGTTGCACCAATAAACTTGGTATCTGATATTCCCGCCCATCTAAGACGAGTTCTTAAGAAAATAAATATGTCTAATGGGTTTTGGGTTAACTCATCTACAGCTATGGCTGCAAACTCAGAAGACTTATATTTTGAAATATCATCTAAATTTCTAAACGCTATTATTCCTTGCCCGAACTTTGGTGCTAATACGAAGTTGTGTTCATTGTTCTTATAAGAACCAAGCCAAGCAGGAAACTCAAACTTTATCTTGTTTATGTGCCTATCCTTTAAAGATGGGTAATCCTCGCAGAAAAGCCCAACAACTATACCTCTCTTTCCATATCTCTTGTAGTAATATACTAAGAGCCATATAAGAATCCATCTAAGAAAGTAAGACTTTCCTCCCCCCATTGCTCCACCATATAAAACAAACTTCTTATCTATAACAGCACGTTTTGCCTCGTTCTGTCTGTTTGTAAATCCTACAAGGTCATCAAAGTTAACGCTTTTTGTTTCCATCTTATAAGTTTAAATCAGGTGTCTTGTCCGACTCTTCGTTCTTTGGCTTTCCATATATCCTATCAGCAATCATAGCCTCTTCTTGTAAGGTAAATTGAACATAAGCCTTCAACCTATCTACGTCAGACTTGGTCATTTTCTTATCTAAAGCCAAAAAGTCATCATAGACTTCATTTCTACGAGCTTGTTTAGACCTTATTCTTTCTACAAGCGTGGCTGACTCTACCTTATAGAAGTTTTCCGTTACATTGTTTGGCATTGGCATATGTTACTATCTGTTGCTTATTATCCTATTTTATAGACATATTATAACATATTATGCCACTTATCTCCTAATTGACATTACGATATTATTATTTCTTAATAATGCACACAAAGATAAAAACAACCTATAACTCCTTATAAATAAACAACTTTATATTATAACATAATATTATACAATAAATATTCACTTTTCTCTCGGAGAATTTCCAGATTGAAAAAATAAAATCCTTATAAATAAAGGCTCAAAATCCTTGACAGGTTTATAAGTGCCGTGTCAAGTCTTACCTTTTTGCCCTAAATTTCTAGATTTTCCTTTTTTGGTGTACAGATTACCAGATTGTCCTTATTTTATAAGGGTTTTCTATACCCGATGTTCTAGGATATGGGGAGGGTGAGGGAGGGACTAATAATCCACTTCCTCTTTAACATCCACTATTAAATGGCCAGTCCTTTCCCGATTAAACCATTCCAATATAAGGTAGTCAATATACCATAATTACCCTATTAATAATCAACTAATCACCTATAAACCATTATAAACAAAGGGATTTTGCCTTGTTCTCTTAATTAATATTATGCGAACCTTTCCTATATTCTCTATTAGATTGCCTATATATGAGTTTCTGGAACATACAGAGAGAGAGGGGGAGTTGATATTCCCCAGCCACTTATTATCTCTTTTTTATTCTATTGTTATTATATATTTAGATACTATTAAACAGGTAAAAGGAACCATATTCAAAAGGCTGGCGAGGTTGTCTGACAAATCCATTTCATTTCTTGCTCTATTCTATTATTAATAATTATTACTATTTAAAGGATTGGGCTGTTTACCTATCTATTTACAAAACTACTATTATTATGTTATAAGTTTTCCACAGGTCTGACCATAGTATTAACCTATTGACGAGTATTATCATTAGTGATAGTATTAAAGTATTGATACCATATAGTTAACATAAAGGTCGGTGTTAGTAAAATAAAAAAATAAAAATTATGGAAAAAATAAATTTAAGCGAGTTTAAAAGTGAATTAGAAAAAATGAATTGGGTAGATATAGAAGATGGTTTATGTTTAGCAGAGGAATTGTTATCTGAATTATTTAAAAAAGAAACAGATAGCGATTCTAAATTAGAGTTAGCTAAAGCAATCTATTCAATTAG
>JAKIZQ010000008.1:17627-17921 GCA_022707945.1 Bdellovibrionales bacterium | reverse complement strand
TAAAAGACGAGATAATTAAATTAAGTATTATTGAAGCAAGTAAAGGTAAAAACAGGTCAAGATCAGAAAAATACTATGAAAAAGCCATAAAATATATAGATCAAGAATTGTTATTAGATCCGACTAATTATTCAAGGTTACTCCAAAAAGCCATGCTGCAAGAGGAGCATGAAAAAAAGCAAGAAGCCATGAGAACACTAGAAGAAGCCTTATTGCATCATCCAGACGATGAAAGAATAATATATTACCTTGCAATATTGAACAGTGGTTATGGACAAAAAAAGAAAGCACTGT
>JAKIZQ010000008.1:10132-17617 GCA_022707945.1 Bdellovibrionales bacterium | reverse complement strand
TAAACCCAGAGAACGTAGATGCGCTTAATTATGTGGGTTATTATTACGCTGAAGAAAAACCAGAAAAAATAGAAGAAGCAGAAAAATTAATAAAAAAAGCATTACAAATAATGCCAGAAAGCTATTACATAATGGATAGCATGGGCTGGGTACTATACAAAAAGGGCGATCTCAAAAGATCCAGAAGTTTTCTTGAATCCGCGCTTAAGGCGTCTTTAAAAGACAACTCCTTCGAACAAGAAATATTCGATCACTTGTTTGCTCTTTATAAAAAGACCAATGATAAAGAGGGCCAATTAAAACTAAAAAAGGTTTTGTCAGAAATGTTGAATTCAGAGCATTACAGTGATAAGAGAACAGAGATAAATAAGACATTGGAGAGTTTTGATGTCTCTGTTCAAGAAAAGGATAAATAAGGTAATAATTCCTGTATTAATATTAGTGTCTTCTTGTGCCCACAATTTTGGCAAGCTTGTGATAAGTCCTAAAGACGATGCCATTACTCAAATACTTAAAGTCAGGATAAGTGGTCCAGAAATAGAAGAAAGGTTTGCCGTATACACACAAATAAACAGGACAAAAAAAATAGCAATACTTGATGGAGTTGCTAATACAGGAAAACACATATTCACGTTGAGCACCGATGGCAAACATTACCAACTAAAAGATCACATTAATAACAAAACCGACTTTGGAGACATAAGCAACATATCAGAGCTGGGTTTAATAAGTTTAGACGAAGACATACTGTTCTCAAAGTTAGACATAAAACAAGAACAACCAATCGTGGTGATAAATAAAAAAGGTGATACAAAGATAGAAATACGAATAAAAGAACAGAAGGAGTTAAAATGAAAATAACAATAATAATAGCCTCAATCCTTAGTGTAGCGTTTATGTATTTGGCTTCTACAATGACTGAATTACCTTATTACGCAGGAATACCATTCATATTAATGCTATTAAGCATAGCAATCATACCTCTTATAAACTCAAAATGGTGGCATCATAATTTTACTAAAGTATCTATTATTATTGGAACCCCAATGGCACTGGCAGTAATGGTCTATAACTGGCATTGGTTATATCATACAGCGATAGAATACATAGCATTTATTGCCCTGCTAGCTTCTTTGTTCATTATAAGTGGTGGAATACTATTAAAAGAGAATATAAAAGTATCGTCTATTGTTAACTCTTGTATCTTGTTCATAGGAGCCATACTTGCTAGTTTAATAGGAACTACTGGTGCAGCGATGTTATTAATAAGACCGATCATAAGATTGAATAAAGAACGCAAAAACAAGGCACACGTTATAATATTTTTTATATTCATAGTTGCAAATATAGGAGGTAGCTTGACACCTTTTGGTGATCCACCACTATTCCTAGGATTTCTAAAAGGAGTACCTTTCTTTTGGACGCTAAATTTGTTCCCTGCGTGGTTATTCAACAACATAGTGTTAATAACTATGTTCTTCATAATAGATCATATTTTATTAAGAAAAGAACATGTTCATAACAAGAAAGAAGAAATTAAGAAAGGCAAGAAACTAGTTATAGAGGGAAAAATAAACTTTCTGTTCCTGTTGGGAATAATAGCAGGAGTTCTAGTATACTCAAAACTACCAGACAATATGAACCTTTTATTAAAAGACTTAATACAAATACTGATATTTGGAACTATGGTATTCTTGTCATTAAAATTCACTCCAAAAAAATATAGAGAACAAAATGGTTTTACTTGGTTCCCAATAAAAGAAGTTGCCATACTTTTTGCGGCAATATTCGCATCAATGATTCCCTTATTAAAAATATTGGAATTAAAGGGTCAGTCACTGGGAATAACAGAACCCTGGCAGTTTTTTTGGTTAACCGGAGCGCTGTCCTCTTTTCTTGACAATGCACCAACATACTTAACTTTTCTATCGACCTCAAAGACAGTATCTATGGACCTCATTTATCACGGAGCTTCATACATAACTCTAAAAGACGGCTCCTTGGTAGCAGAAAGTCTTTTATTAGCTATATCTATGGGTGCTGTTTTTATGGGGGCCAATACTTATATAGGTAATGGGCCGAACTTTATGGTAAAATCAATTTCAGAGGATTCTGGTATAAAAATGCCAAGTTTTTTTGGATATATGATGTGGTCAATATTGATACTCATACCTTTGTTCTTGCTTAACTCTATACTGTTCTTTAAATAAGGAGGATCAAATGTTCAAAAAGATATTTTTGGTTTTCTTGATACTGTATCTAATAGGTACTGGTGTATATTTTGTATCTAAATACATGCCTTCAAAAAAACAAGAACAAGCTACAACAAAACAATACGAGGAACAAAATACAGATTGTCCAAGTTTTGCTATTGGACACATAGCTGGGGAAGATTTTAGGATAAACACAAGGCTCTTTTATGATTCCAAACAAAAACCTATCGACGAAAATAACATAAGGGAATGGATAGCAAAAAACTCCTGTGACAAGGCTGGCTCTCAAGCTTTGATATATTACAATTCAAAACCAGTTGCGATAGCAGAAATACAATCTTACGACTATTCAAAACCATTTGCAGAAAAGTCAAACGAAAGACCAATACTATATACAGTACTAAAACCACAAAAAAAAGCTATCGTGTTACCAAACAGTGGATATATAGTTGCTGTGTTTGATTATGATCAAAAGAACATAGATTTTTATGACAAAGTAGAAACAGAAATGAGCAAAGAAGATGAAAATCTTATAGCAGGTAGCTCAGATACAATTTATTATGAAGTAATAGGAAAAGATCCATCCAAAACAGAAATAGAATATAACGCTATAAAGACAGACCTTAACACCGCAGGAGATAAACTGATTTGTGTTCTAAGTACTTGGAACGCTCCAGAACTTTCAAGCCTGGTAAGATATCTTGCCATATACAATATACACAAGACGCACAACGATACCGGTTCCAAAAGATACCAACTATTCCCAATAAACAAAGTTAGGAACTCTAAATTTGATATTTTTCAAGTAATAGATCTAGACAACGACGGTTATAAAGAAACAATAATTAAAAAAGAAAGAGACTCTTTTGATACTTTTACTCTTTATGATTACGACGTAACAAAAGATACTTATACAGAAAAACTTATACAGTAATTACTTTTTAGACCAATCCGGAGAATAACAAGAAATTCCGCTAGTGATCCTTGTCTCTTTTGTTCCTTCTTTATTCATTATATAAAGATCAGAACTTTTATTCCTTGTAGAAGAAAAAACAAAATGTCTTCCTTCTCCTGACCAAGAAGGATCTTCATTATTTCCATTATCAATAGTGAATCTGTCTATTTTTGTCGCAGATGGATCTATAACAAAAATATCAAAATAGGACCTCTTACCGAACGGATTATCAAGCCCGGCAAAAACTATACTACCTCCATCAGGGGACCATTCGGGAGAAGAATTATAATGACGATTAAAAGTAAGTCTCGTTTGTTCTTTCGTTTCTAGGTCCATTTTATAAAGTTCTGGATTCCCGCTCTTTGATGAAGAAAAAACAATAAACTTACCGTCTGGTGAAAAAGAAGGTTCTACATCCAAACCTCTATTAGTGACTAATGGAGACATTTTTTTTGTATCAATATCATACAAATAAATATCTGGATCTCCATTTCCACTGTATGTAAAAGCAAGTTTTTGGCCGTCAGAAGACCATGTAACGCCACTACTTTGACCAGTTCCACCGACTACAACAGTTTCTTTTCCTGTTTTTATATTACGTATTCTTAGCTCTTGGACCATTATGTTACCCTGACCTCTTATTCTTTTTGATGCATAAACAGTATAGGCAACATTTTGAGCGTCTGGAGATATGGCAGGAGAAAGACATAGTGTTTTATGCTCGGTGATAGGCTTTAATCTTCTACCATCATAGTCCATCATGAATAGGTTCTTAAAACCATTCTTGTCCTTACAGACAGCTATTATTTTTGTTTTAAAGATACCTTTGGATCCAGTAAGTCTTTCATATATGCTCGAGCTTATCTCGTGAGCAGTATCTTCTTTGCTCACAAAAGGACTAAAACTCCTATATAAAAGTTCTGACCCATCTTTAACAGCGTATAATTTAACGATGACAGAAGTATTATCTGAATTAACTTGTAACAAATACTCAGCACCCGTAACACTCCATTCAGACATACTCGCGTTGAACGGGTCCTTTGGATATAGGTCTTGCGAAAGTAATTCAAAAACATCAGATATTAACAGATCAGATTTAACTATTTTTTCCAAGTTACTATCTGCTATATTAACAGCGACTATTGGTTGCTTAAAACCTGGGGCACCTATGTTAACATATATCTTTGATGCCTCAAGTACACACAAGTGAGTAATAAAAAAACACAGAATCAGTGCTATTTTTTTCATATTATCAAATAACCCTTACCGAATATAGAACACCAAAGTTCGACATAAAATATATATAATTACCATCAACAACAGGGTCAGCCAAAACTCCTGTACCGCTATTAAACTCACCTACAAACTTGCCATTATCTTTTCTGAACAACATTATGCCTCTTTCTGAAGAACCAACAACTACGTAATTATTAATAACAGCAGGTGCTGTTGGCATCCCTTGAGATAATTTTGTTCTCCATCTTACAGCCCCGTCCTTACTATCCAACAAGTATAAATATCCATCATTAGAAGAATAATAAATATCCTCACCTATGGCACTTACAGACCTTGAGCTACCGTCCTTGATCGACCAAATTATTTGACCGCTGCTCCTATTTATACAATATAGATTTCCATCATATGAAGGTACTATTATTATTTTGTCGTCTACATATGGTGTTGCATCAACATCTTTGAACTTACCTGTACTAAAAAGTTTTTTATCCATCACAACAGAACCACTAACTATATTAGCGCCGACAAAAGAACCATCTGAGAAACCAACATATACAACATCGTCATAACAAACCGGAGAAGACGCACCCTTAACCACAGGAACTCCCATAGGAAATTCTTTTCTTACTGTCCAAAGTACTTTGCCTGTCTTTGCATCCAAAGAATAAAAAATATTACTGCTACTAAGAACAAACACTCTATCGTCGCAATACGTTGGTGTAGAATATACTGGATAGCCCGTATAGTATGACCATAAATATTCGCCAGTTCTATAAGAAAACGCCTTTACATATCCTTCCATATTACCGAAATAGACAACACTTTCATGAAATAAAGGCGCTGAATCAAGCCCGCCAGAATCCTTTATTCTTCTTTTCATAAGACCATTGAACTTATTAACGACCACTAATTTATTGTCTACACTGCCTTGGAAAACATCATCACCAATAACTAAAGGGGTTGCTTGATTATGTTTTTTAGCTCCAAATTGAGGGCCATTAGAGATATCAAGGGCCCAATTCCCAACAAGCTCTGGACGCTTATCCTTTTGTTGAGTTGCACAAGATGAAACAAACAACAGTGTAACGATTATAAAAAAGGTCTTTTTCATATTTCAGCTTTTAGAACAGAAGCCATTCTTGCATAATCTGTATCTGGATACGACACGATAACAGATTCATATGCTGCTAAGGCTTTGTCTTTTTCTCCTAATTTTTTATAACATCTTCCTATACCTAAAAGGGCCACAGCCTTATAGACATCAGGAGTATGGTCCTTAAGATATTCAAATCTCTCTAAAGCTTCTTTAAGCAAACCTTTGTTCTCTAGCGAGTAAGCAAGACCCATTACTGAAAGGTCTTTTAAAAGGCCGTCCGCTTCATTAACTACTTGTTCATAATATTTTGCAGAATTACTCCAATCCAATTTCTTATAGTAAAGCTCTGCAACCATATATCTTGCTTCAGATCCAGCTCTAGTGGATCCTAGCTCGTCTAGCTTTGCTTCTATTATTTTTATATAGTCACCAGGCTCAACAGAATCCATGCTTTTCATCTGCTTATCAAGAGCGTAAAGAGACGTCATAGCCTTTTGTTCTCTCTTATCGTTAATATGGTTCACCAACACATAAGCAAGTGTTATAACGACCACAACTATAGAAAAAGTAAGATATGCCTTAACATTACTTCGCAGGTAATTAATAAAGCCCAGCATGGCTTTAAAGAATTTATCCGGTGATTTTAGTTCCTTCATAGAAAATCTTTTTGACATAGGTTTTGCCTCCGACTGCATACTAGTCCAGCGTGATTACTTTGTCAAAACCTGATTGCTCTTATCACTCCTGTGTGTTACATTTTTACTATGAAGAGAACTCTTTTTCTTACTATGCTTGTGTTAGCGCCGTTGTACAACTCTTTTGGACAAGAAACACCTGCAGAGGTCATCCCTCCCGTTAACACCACAGGGGACGTTACAGAGGATACCCAACATTATTCAGACCCTTTTTCACCTATATCTCAATTTGACCCAGACCAAATAGATGAAGAAGAAGAGGTTACAGAACGGTTCTATGATTTTGGAAGATTAGTACACATATCACTTGGTGGCGGTATAGCTCAACCAACAGGTCCTATGGTAAACATATATAATGTTGGTTGGATGATAGGTACAAGGTTCACTTATTTTCTAGACTGGGACCTTGGTATAACTTTTCATGCCAACATTGGAAGATCCAGTATGAGTATAATAAACCCAAACCCAATCACATATAATATAGTCCCTGAATTCACCGGAACGGCAACATTATTCAATATGGGATTTGGTATAAAGTTCTACCCAAATTTCCAAGACATATCTAAATCAATAGCGTGGTTAAATCCTTCTATACTTCTTGGAATGGAAGTATTCATGATAAATGACCGCATAAACGAGCAGGACCTTGAAGACCTTAAAACATACAACATAAACGATCCATCTCACAGAGCCACTGCACCGTCTGTTTTCATGGGTGCTGGAGTTGATATCCCCTTCTTGAGAAATGTTCTATATCTTGGCCTAGAGTTCATGTACCATCTTAGTTTCTTCCCATCAACAAACTATAGGATAGACGCTAATGATCCACATTTTGGTCAGTTAGATTATAGTGGTAGGTTTTTCAGTTACAACATACAGTTTATTTGGAATATCTAGAGACATTTGCATAGAATTCATCTGCGGACATTATCTTTATCTCGCTTGGTTTAAGACCTCTTACTCCATTTATCTCTGGGTTTTTGTATCGATCAAAGATCTTTATATACTCTCTAAAATTAGTAGCAGGAACATGATTTGATTGAGCTGTTATAATACACCAATACAGTTCTTTTGATGTTATAGGGTCCTGATAATGAATACCATAATGGCTTGGTGTACTAAAGAAATCTGTTTTAACACCTCTGCTTATGAATGCAGAGTGTATAAGTGAAGCATAATGATGGCTGTCTGGGGTATGTTTTCCATCTACAGCCTCAAAAAAAGTTGCAGCCCTTGGAGCATTACTGGCACAGGTATAAAAGGTCTCAAACAAGATATTGTGTATCCTGC
>JAKIZQ010000008.1:0-10122 GCA_022707945.1 Bdellovibrionales bacterium | reverse complement strand
TTCTGTATATTACAATATTTATAAACGTCTACACCTTCAGTTCTTGATATACAGTTACCGCTAACTGTATTGTTAATGTTATTTATAAATCCCTCAAAATTGATGTGACTTTCATCTGGGGCATTTTCATCGAACATTATGTTACTGTAAAAAGCATGAGTAACAAAAACCTTATCATCTGCACTAAAAGCACATAAAGAAGCTAATCCTAAAAAACAGAATACCAGTTTCTTCATAATTAAAGATTATACTAGATATACTACACCTTATGTACTAATATTTCTTGCCATGGAATCAAAAAAACACAAAATGACCGCATACAGAATATGCGAAAAAATCCCAATAAGATCATTAAACAACATTGATCTGGTGATCGGTGGCGTGATTGCAAGCAGGTCCAGCGAGTATTTAGAGTTACACTCCCAAGATTTCAGGATGTACATATTCAATTTTGGTGCAATAGCTTTTTTTAATTGCCCACAAGCACAACAGGAAGAAGTTATAACAAGGTTCCTCAACGAATTCTCTGCTGTAATAAGCGGGATACAATCAGACCTTACATCTGTATCAGATAGTCTTGCAATAAGGACTGGCGAAAAGACAAGAATAGATTTTGATGGAATAAATCTAGAAGATCTAGACGACCAACCGCTAAGAATAACCGCATTATTGCTTTCTCATAGCGTCGTACTAGATTATTATGAGCAACATGTAGAGAATATTTTAGAGCAATCAACCAATTATCTTACAAAATTAAAAGCAAGAAGCTCTATTCCAAGGAACACAAAGGACCTTGTAAACTTTATGGTAGAGAGCATGCAAACAAAACAGAACATTATAACCAATCTTTTTGTTTTTGATTCACCAGAAGAGGTTTGGGACGACCCATATTTAGATAAACTTTATGGCAATATAAAGAGGATGTTAGAGATAGCACCAAGGTTCAAGGCAATAGATTATAAATTAAAACTAATACAAGAGAACCTATCCTTAATAACCAACCTTTCTTCTGCAAGAAGCGGTTTTTGGTTAGAACTGACAATAGTACTTTTGATACTTTTTGAGATCATGATGACAATCTTTAATCATATTTTTTAATAGACTTATTAAAAATAAAATAAAGCGCATTTATAAGAAAGCCTTGTTTAATAAATATCCTCTCAAAAGCAGTTATATCTTTGTGCTCTATTTTTACCTTATTATATATATCCCTGCTCAGCTCCTTGATATCAATAGAGTGATCATCTCTCATGGAGTATATAGTCCTTAACATATCTAAAAAATAATCATCATTATCGGTCCGAAACTTAAAAATAGCACCGTCTATGCTTTTTGAAAAAAGAGCCTTCATATAATCATTATTAATCAGTCTGTTCTTTTTTTGTTTTGCTTTAGGCCACGGGTCTGGGAACAGTATGTTAACACCAGCTATCCTTTTATCCTTAAAGAGTTCTGGGAGTTTTTTTGCATCCATCTGAAAAACTTTGCAATTATTCAGTCCCTTTCTTTGTATCTTTAACGCTGTCCTATAAACCTCTTTATACTGAAGTTCTACGCCTATATAATAATTTTGTGGATTCTCAGTAGCCTGTTGCACAAGATTTTCTCCGTTACCACAGCCTATATCTAAAAAAACAGGATGATTAAGTCCATTAAGAAGAGTTTTGCACTCCTCACCAAAGAACACTACACCACTAAAATCTTTTATCTTTTCTATATAAGGATTTAAGAACCTATTTGGCACCGTTGTTTCTATCTAGCCATGTTTTGAACTTGTTGAACTCTTTATATGGTTCTATTAACGTTCTAAGTACATCTAGGGTAACTGGAACTTCGTTCTTTTGTTTGTCTGCATCCCAATATTTAAATTTGCTAACTCCCATAAAAACAGACCTGCACCAGCTGTCTAACGCTTCTACCACCCATGGCGGAAGGTTACTTTTGTTAACCACCTGCAAATAATCTTGAAGCTCTTCTCTTACATCGGATATTTTCATCAGTAGAACCCCTTTACCTTTAGGATTTGTTTATTGTGTTTTTTCTATAATCCATATATTTTTAAAAGTAAATGACATACTTAAACTACCTTTTCATCTTATACAGCACTATAGTAAAGGCCTTTTCAGCCATAAGGATTCCTGTGCTTTTAAGGCATAAATACTTCACTATCTTTGGGACCTTATTCCTAAAGATGAAAAAAGAGGATTTTGCGGAGATCAAAAAACCACTAAAAGAATTTAAAAACACCAGGGACTTTTTTTCGAGAAACATAGACCTTAACGTTAGACCACTTACTGATTCATGGATAAGCTCTCCTTGTGATGGATTAATAAAAGAATCAGGTTTAATAGATAACGAAACATTAATACGTGTAAAAGGGCATAATTATAATGTAAAGGAACTTGTCCTAGATAATGAGCTAGTAAAGAGCTACCAAAAAGGTTCCTACCTGGTTATATACCTTTCACCAAGGAATTATCATCGTTTCCATCTCCCAATCGATGGGGTGATAGATAATATAAAAGAGATCCCAGCAATGTGTTTTCCCGTCAACAATTTTGGAACAAAGTTAGTAAAGAACTTATATGCCGTTAACGAAAGGATAGTCGTTAACATCAATAATAAGGAACACAAAATATGCATGATAATAGTAGGAGCCTGCGCAGTTAGAGGCATAAAGATATTAAAACAAAAAGGACAACGTGTTAATAAAGGAGAAGAACTTGGGTTCTTTGAGCTGGGTTCTTCTATCGTGCTACTATCTAACGACAGTGATACGTTCAAAAAAAACCTTACAAAGTTAGAGTTAAAAGCGAGGGCATTACTGTTCTAATATTTTTTGTAATTCCTTTCTATCTTTATCGTCTATATCCACGTTTGTACTTTTCTTTTTAACTTGATCAGGCTGAGCTTGAACCTTTTCTTGAGCATTGTTCTCTTCTCTTATCTCAGGGACCACGACAGGTTCTTCTTTAGTATTTAAAGACCTTATATATTCCTCTATATAAGTTTGTATCTTCCTTCCTTTATATTCAAGCTGAGATATTATTATTATAGCTATAAGGACAATAATTATCTTAATGAACAGTTTCATCTGCATCCTCCGTCTTTATTATATCTTACGTCCGCCTTTAAGTTCTTCTAGGACTAACCTAGTTATACTCTTAAGCACATCAAAAACACCAGTACCAGAAACAGAGACTGTTTCAAACTCTGGGGCAGAAAAAGAGTTAAGCTCCTTTGATATTTCATCTAAAGGAACTACACCATTTATATCACGTTTATTATAAGCGAACACCAAAGGTATATTGTTTATGCTATAGCCATAATCTTCAAGATATTCAGAAAGTTTTGCCAAAGATCTTTTATTTGCATCCATTCTTTCTCTTTGTGAGTCTGCTACAAAGACAACACCATCAACGCCTTTTAATATTAATTTTCTACTGGACTCATATGGTATTTGCCCTGGCACTGTATAAAGATGAAATCTGGATTTAAAACCATTAATGTTACCCATCTCCATAGGCAGAAAATCAAAAAATAGCGTCCTGGAATTCTCATCAGAAACTGCAATAAGTTTTCCTCTGGTATCAGGTTCTGATGTATCATAGATATACTTAAGTTGTGTGGTTTTCCCACTAAGTCCTGGGCCATAATAAACTATCTTACAATTTATTTCTTTAGACGAATAATTTATAAACGACATACTTTGTTACCTGCACTCATGGCACTTAGTAGTTCTCTCATTTTTAGTGCCATCTTATCAAAATCATTCTTCAACATAAAAATATCTGTAGTACTAGGAAAAAATACTATCATAAATATATTAGTGGATACTGAGTATACCACGAAGTTCCCTTTAGAACCCTCTGAATACAAGCAAAATTCCTCATTATCTATTCCGTTAAGGAATTTATAAAGGTCTCTAGTTCTTGCTGATATAAGGCTCACAGCCTCTGATATAATAGAAAGATCAAGTTCTCCATATTCTCCAAGCATATCCCCGCTTGAGCCTATCAAGGCCATCCCAACAGCATTGGTGGAAGCAGAAAAATTTTCCATCAAGAATTTTATCTTATCAAATCTTTTATCTAACATGACACATCCTGTCTTTCTTCTATAGCTCTACAAAGCGTGGTGTCGTCTATATAATCTATACTAGCACCTGCTGGTACCCCTCTCGCAAGCCTTGATACCCTTATATCCCTGCCTGCTATGTGTTTTGCTATATACATAGTAGTAGCATCGCCCTCTACACTTGGATTTAATGCTATAACAAGTTCTGTTACTTCACAAGAATCCAGCCTCTCAAAAAGTTCTTTTAATTTTATATCTGATGGGCCAACTCCATCAAGCGGAGATATCACTCCATGCAAAACATGATATGAACCTTTAAAGCCACCTCTTTCCATTACAAAAATATCCTGCGGTCTTTCTACGACGCACAAAGACTTTTTATCTCTTGAAATATCTGAACATATCCTACAGTCATCGTCTAAAGAATAGCCAAAACATGTTTTACATATCTTTATTCTTTCTTTAACTTGTTTTAGTGCCACACTAAAATTATCTGCTTTAATATCTGCCGAGTCTGCAATATAGAAAGCTATCCTATACGCTGTTTTAACACCAAGACCGGGAAGTCCATTAAGTTCCCTCACTAATTTTTCTATCGGTTCTGGTATGTAAGACATCCTTGATAACTCCTAAAAAACCTTAACATTCTTAACTTTTGCTTTCATTGTCTTTAACACATCTTTAACAAGTTCTTTTTCTAATATTTCATTCTTTATTTTAAGCTTATTTTCCACTCTTTGCATAACAATGTTATTCCTTATGTCTATTTTATACATCCCTCCATAAAGTTCATAAAGGATCTCTTGTAAGGCCAAAGACACCCTTTGAGCCATACCAGCTATAAGTTCTGGGCAGTTGGAACAATCAACAACAAAGGTCCTTCCGTCCTCTACACCATTGTAGGAGAACTTATGAAGTACTGGTTCTAGTTCTTTGTCCCTTGAACAGATAGCCTTTAGTACTTCATTCCACTCTGGTTGTTTGGATACTGGGGATGAGGGCTTTTTTTTTCAGCCGTTTGTTCTTTGCTTGGTTCTTTTTCACAGGAATTTAGTTTTGATATTAGATCAGAGATACTATCATTGTTGGGTTTAGCACACATAGAAAGCAAACAAACATCCAGCATAGTCCAAGAATAAGAAGATCTTACTGTTTCTTCTGCGGCATTATGCGCCATATAGAACCACTGTTCAACATCTGCAGGACTGGCGTTCTGTGACATTTGTTTAAGTTCATTAACCTCGTGGTCTGGAAGAGCGTCGCCTAAAAGGTCCTCTAGTCCGTTCTTCATAAAAACAAGGTTCTTAAAAACTTCTACTAAGCCATCCACAACCTTTTTAACATCATAGCCTTCGTCGAAAAGTTTCTTATTAAGGCTTAACGCTGTTCTTGGATCATTTGTTATTATGCTTTTTGCTATTTCAAATATTACAGTCTTGTCCACAAAACCAAGAACCGCTTTAACGTCGTCCTTTGTAAAATTATTACCTGAATATGATATGACCTGATCCAGCGCAGATAAAGAATCCCTAAGACTGCCCCTTGCCTCTCTAGCTATGGTATAAAGAGCATCATCTGTCGCTGTAATGCCTTCTTTTGTAGTTATATCCTTTATTGTATCTTTTATAGCTTCAACTGTAAGTTTTTTGAAATCAAAGCTTTGGCACCTACTAATTATGGTTTGAGGTATCTTTGCTGGTTCTGTAGTAGCAAAGATAAAAACGCCGTGTGCTGGTGGTTCTTCCAAAGTCTTCAACAAAGCATTAAATGCAGAGGTAGAAAGCATATGGACTTCGTCTATTATATATATCCTGTATTTTTCACTAACAGGCTGATACATTATGTTCTCTCGTATCTCTCTAACAGAATCAACGCCTGTGTTAGAAGCTCCATCTATTTCTTGCACATCTATAGACGCTGATTTTGATATCTCTATACAACTCCTGCACTGATTACAAGGTTCTGCATCTTTTAGATTTTGACAGCAAAGAGCTTTTGCAAGAAGTCTTGCAACAGAAGTTTTACCAACACCTCTGGTCCCAGAAAATAAATATGCAGAAGCTATCCTGTTATTAAGAATAGAGTTCTTTATTGTCTTGATTATGTGGTCCTGACCTTTAACGTCGCTAAAGGTAGCTGGTCTCCATTTTCTTGCAAGTACTTGGTATGATGAAAGCAACTTTAAATCCCCCTCGTTTAGGCGACCGGTGGTGGCACGCGGAACACACATCTTACCGTTGCTTCTTTTCAGATCTGGCGGGGTTCAAAGGGCTCACGCCGCCGCCTTGCCAGTCACCGTTAGCAAGGATTATCAAATAATATAAGCAGTGTCTAGACCTATAAACACCGAATGTAAATTGTCATCAATACTCTATTATTTCTATATCTTGAGAACTTTGTTTATCTCCAAGTACGGCTATATCAAGGTCTTTGTCAGCTGCCTCAAGTATTTTAATGCTTTCCTGCTCATCTACGGCAACAAATAGTTTGGCCAGATCTTTATCTGGTAAAAAACTAAGCCCAACTACTGTAACACCACTAACAAGTTTGTCTAATTCACCACTGGGTTCCCTGTTCAGTATATCAACTTTAACTCCAGGATAAATTATCTCTAAAGGAAGTTTAGAGATGTCGAAAAGAACGCTCACTGCTTTTTTATCCTTAATGGCTTCATATAATAATACCGCACCTTCATCATCGGTATTAGCAGGTACAGATCTTATAAGTCTGACCAAAAAAAGTGTTACCAACATAGAAAGAACACAAATAACAGCTACGATCTTTTTACTGTTTAGGACTACCCTTAATAGCCGTTTCAAGTTCTTTATATAATCTAGAAAAGGTTTCATTTTCTGTCTCCTTTTTATCTATATAGAAGGCTTTGTTTGGTTGTCTTATTTTTATAGAATAAAGCTGTTTAACCTGTATAGAATCTTTACTGCAAACGAGATCGTCGTAACAAGATCCATTAAAGAACAACTCATAAACACCTTGTCTCATTTTGTCCTCTAAAAAAAATCTTTCATCTATCTTTTTAGAGAACACAAGGCCCCCAAACACCAAAGGAACACTTATAACCATAATAAGAATAAATTCAGCCAACATATATTAAGTTCACCGTCCAATCACTTTCTGTTGGTGCAAACCAAGGTGTCCTTTGGTCGTCATAAGAAGGACTTTTTATACAAACTTTAGACGATACAGGAAAAGGGCCATGTTCTACGCAGGCAGTATCAAAAATATTATTTTTAAATTCTATTAAACCCGGGATATTTATAAAACCAAGACTAACAGAGGGTTGTCTTTTGTAGACCACATAATGTAAATTTGGTAAAAGATCTATTCTATTAGAGCGTCTCAATTGTAGGTCCAGCACCGGAGCATAGACCTTAAGTCTTAGCAATAAAAGATCCTGATACTCCTGCAAACCCTTGCAGGCAAAATTAAGAGCCTCTATAAGTGGTGCTAGTTCTGGAGTGAACACAAGTAAGGCACTCATAATGCCTATGCGTTTTAACTGTTTGTTCGCCCAAGACACCTTATCCATAGTATCTGTATAAAGACCTAATACAGAGAACATATGTGCATCCATTGCATTTTGGTCATGTAATATTTGCGAACTAGCAAGATAGACCCTATTAACAGAAAAAATCAAACTAACCAAAATAAAGACAAAAACACATGATACAGCGAGCATGCTACCCTTGTTATTTTTTAAATATCTCATGATCTATTCCTTTTTTACTCATTAATTTTTTGAATTTTATTCTTGGCGTTATTACGCCTTCTATATAAAGACGATCTTTAAACTGCAGAATTTTTTGTTTTTTAAATATTGGATCAAAATTGTTTGCTAGTTTTTTAGAATCTTTATAAGCCTCTGCTCTACCAAAAAAGACAAGACCTCTATCGTGGAAGAAAGAACTAAGCCCACACTGTAATTTAAATACTAAGAAAAAAATTAATAAAAGAAGTAAAACAAAAAGCACAAATAATTTAACAGAAGAAAATATAAATTCTAGAAGGACCATTTACCACCTTTCTTATTAGCGTTCTTGTTAAAATCAGAAAGGCCACGTCTTGTTACATATTTTTCTTCTATATCTGGAAGATCTTTACCAACATTAGTGCTTCGCTCTTGTAGACTTGATGTTATTTCTGCAAGCTTAACCCTTACTGTTTGTCCTAAAAGTTCTGTAATACCTATTGCCGCTATAGCCAACAACGCTACCATGATTATGTACTCTATCATGCCTTGTCCTTTTCTTTTCATAAGCACCTCCGCTATGAAAAGAAAGAGTACAAATACTAGACCATTTTAATTAAAGATATGTGTTGTAGGCAGCGTACGAAAAAATGTATTAATTGTTCAATTTAAAGAAGATCAGCCCTATCCCTATAAAATTCACAGATACCATCAATACATTTTGCAGAACCTTGCTCACAAGGGATGGATGGTGCGATCTCTGTACAAGAAACATTTTCACATTCAAATAAAGAGGTAAAATCCGTATGTTCTAAAATATTAACGGCAATGGCTTCTCCACCATTGGCACAATCACAACAACCATTATTTGCATAAGTACATTCAGAATCTAAGTCACAATACCTATAAGAAAGGGTTTCTTCTCTGGAAAGTTTTTTTGGATCACCAGCATTGTCAAAATCTCCCACAGAACCTGCCGCACAAGAAAACAGGAATAGTAATAACATGTAAGGATAAATTTTTATCATTTATAAACTCTTATTAGCATACTTTAAGAAAGAATTAAGCAGTTTTTCTAGCCCATTGTTTAACTTTTCATCCTTAAGGGCTTTAAAGTCACCAGTAAAAGCCTCGTGTGCAAGGGATAAAGAGAACATGTCTGGGTACACATGTGCGCCAAGAGCAGAAAGAGGGATCCTTAAAGACCAAAGGCCACGATTGCCACCAACTAAAGAGGGTGAGGCAGAAGCCAAAAATATTTGTTTATTCCTAAAAGGCTGTTGTTTTGTCCTAGAAGCCCAGTCTATTAAATTTTTTAAATTCCCCGGTGCAGAAAAATTATACTCAGGAGAAACTATGATAAATGCTTCATGTTCATCTAATAGAGCCTTAAAATTTTGTGCATTTAGTGGGACACCCTGTGATGCTTCTACATCCCCATCATATAAAGCTGTTTCATAGTCCTTTATCTCTGAAAAACTTACGTCAAGCCCCAACTTTTTAATCTTTTCATAAATTATATTGGATAAAGCTTTGTTGAGTGAACCATTCCTTGATGAAGCAGAAAAAACTAATATTTTCATGATCAGTTTTTCCAATACTTTCTTAATCTAGTTTTGTTGTTAGACCAAAACTCGATAATATACGTCGCTGTAAAAGCCAACATAACCGATAGTATGAACACGAGTACGCTATATTTTACTACTTTCTTTTTATTAAAATGATGTTTAAGTTCTAACTTTACATCCCTGTTCTCTAAACTATCACTGCTTACTAATCTAAAATCTTTTTGGTTACTAGCTATATAGTCAGTAATAAAAGCCACATACGATTCGTCTGCTTTAAGGTTCTCTATTGAATATATGAATTTTCCCTGAACAATATTAAAATAATAGTTAAATAGGTTACAATATTTTAGTTCATCTGGAGTATTAAAAAGATCTTTAACAGAAATATTTGAAGCCCTTGAAACATAAAGTTGCCTACAACTTGCAAATGTTTCTGGCTTCATCGCTATGTAGTTAGAATATAAGCCATTCATGCTATCCATAAGGCTTGTATACCTTTTGACAAAAAGATCTAACTCATCTTTTTTGTCAAAAAAGTAGTCTACGCCTCCAGACCCATTTAACTGTAATTCAAAATTAATAGACTCTGTACCAGAGGGCATTAATACAGAAGTTAGTGCCTTTTTATATCCATCAAGATCATTCGTTTTCTTAAAATATGAATAAGAAGCATACACAGGATCTTTGGTAACAGACACAGCCAACTCTGCAGTATAAACTTTTTTAGAACCTGATGTTCTTACATATTCCTTAACAATAATCGCTGATGTA
>JAKIZQ010000089.1 GCA_022707945.1 Bdellovibrionales bacterium | reverse complement strand
TCTATTGTAAGTTCATTGAATTGCGAGTTACTTTCATCCCCCCTCTTTGGCTGTATACATCCAAAATCAATCCCGGCATCACTCGGCTGGAATTTTGGTATTTGACTATAAACATCTGCACCAACAGAAAGAACAAACACGTCCTGTAAGACCGTGGTAACTTTATTAACGTTTTGATTATTCTCTGGAACGTTCTGTACTGCCATAATGTCTATTCTATCACCTGGTTTAATAAGGTTTGAAACACTATTACCACTGCTGGCTCTTATCGCTATGGCTCTTTTTCCTTTTGAGATCATAGGAGCAAGACCAGTTTTCCCACCAAGGAACATTAATTTATTAGTACTTATCACTTCTCCTCTAGCTATTGGTATAGCAGCAACTGTATCCCTTACATCCTTCACATCACTTATGTAATTTGGCTGAAGGAATTTTTTTGGTATTTTTATTTTCTCGACTAAATTTTCCTCTACAGCTTTATATTGTTCTATATCCTTGCTGGCAACAAGTACCTCCATATAAACACCTAGATCTTTTTCAAGTTCAGCCTCTTTTTTTTGTATATAGGTCATCATTAACAATATTGCAAAAGCCGTTAGTACTAATGATATTATAAGTGTTTTGGTATTTCCCATAAATCCCCCTACTACTTTTTACTGCATGTATCCCCTTCATTCAAGTCAAACACGTCAGGAGTTGTTTGTTCTCCTGTTAGTGTAACACCACCAATACAAACTCCCAAAGCATTTAATGAAGAATTCCCCGTGTTTCTTTCTGTAAGCCGTTCAATAAGAGCTTCTTTTTTTTGTGTGTCCGTAAGAAATAAGGTTATAAGCTCTGCCGTTGCTTTATCCACATCATAACTCATAAGATTAAATCCAATACTCTCCCTAAATTTATAAAAATATCTCCCATCTGTTATGTTAGGTGTCTTTGTTGGATCATCATCATGAACACTTATTTCATTCCTGTTTAAAAGACGCCCAACTACAACACCCTTTAAATACTTTTGTGAAACTATGTTCTTGTTTATAAGCACATAAGCCTGATATGCAAGCATTATGACAGCAACTATAAATGGCAAAAGGAATAAGGTCTCTATGAGAGCCTGACCTTTTTTATTTTTAACAACCATTATCAATGAACACCTCTGTACCAGAACTAGCTTCGTTCACACAATTACTCCACGTTTTGTCTATGCCAAGAGCACATTTACAATGCTCATCAGATATTTCACTCCCTGTCATTGACTCTATTGTAACTGTTAATGAATCCTTCGTTTTAGTAAGAATTGACGGTAATATTAGTGGTGCTGTTACAGAACAAGCCACTCCAACGTTAGAAACAACAGGATAACGAACCCCGTTACCATACTGTAGTATGCCTCTAAACCCTTGGCTTGCATCAAGGTCACAATCAAGTTTTCCAGTAGCATCAGTAGCACCATAATGAGAATCTGTTGTATTGAATTTTGTTAAAAGGCTATTAACACCTGACACTTTATCATTATATTTTTCTGAGGCTGAGGTAATGGTCCTTCCAACCATATATTGAACATAGGATTTATATTCCAAAGAAGCCAGTGAATAACAAAAATAGAACACATATATTATTACACTAACACAAAGAACAAACATCATTATGAATTCCACAGCAACTTGCCCTTTTTTAGACTTCTTCAATCTTGGACCCAGCCTTCTCTTACTTTAAAAAGAGGATGCATCGGATCTGTAGCAGGAGCACCTGAACCAGTAAATGGTACTGGCACTGCACCGCTGTTATTAGTTAAATTAGAGTCATTTATTATCCCACCACTCTTATAGTATTGGTAGGAGTAACCATACCTTGCTCTAGTTTGTATTTCTTTCCCTATCCAGCCAGATAAGGCACCAAACAATCTTTCGTTTATAGTGTTTATTGCAAAAATAAAAATCGGTACTAACACTACCATTAACAGTAGAAACTCTACCATTGCCTGAGCTTTTTTATTTTTTATTAGTAACCCAAAACCCCTCATGGCCCGAATTATAATTCAACAGTGAAAGAAAAGCTAATAAAATTCACTCTTTCCAGCCAGTATCGGTATTATTCTGGTTGGTAGCAAGTTTTTTAATTATTTGATCATTAATGAAAAGTTCTATAGCACCTTTATTGCCGTCCCAGCCATAGAATATATCCTGGACATGAGTGATAACTTTCATAAATATAACAGCTATAACTGTTAACAACAGTATGTATTCAAGAGTTGCCTGGCCTTTTTTACATGACATAAAAGACTTTGTCTTATTTAGAACCGGTATCTACTGACTCAATTCCACCTTCAACTTTATTCATGGCTTTGTCTATAAGTCCTTTAAACTTGTCAGGCATATATTTTGCTACTACTACTATTATTGCTACCATTACAGCGAGTATAAGAATGTATTCTGTAGCACTTTGTCCTCTTTTATTCATTTATATGACCTCCATAACTTTTTTAACTTACCATGCCATTATATTATAAACATTGCTTATTGCCAACTCTGTATATTTATTTTTCTCCAGCACTTTTTTCACATCTTTTTCTGACCTTTTCCATAGCAAGATTATAGTACCTTGTGCCCGGTATTGCAGTCTCTACTACTGCATTATAATACATACATGCTGTCTTAAAATCAGAAACACTTTCTGATATCAATGCTCTGGAAAAATAATCCTTTGCTGTTTCATTTAATGCTGTTTTAGCCTTTTCAAGACCAGATTTTGCAGTTTTATTCCTATAGTCCATTTTTAATACTCTTTGATAAGAGGCAATAGCTTCCCTATATTGACTGCTCATCAATGCCTGCTCAGCGACAGAAAGTTCTGGTGCAATAGATTCTTTAAGCAACCTGGATGATTCTTCCATTAACCTTTTACTCTCTGAACGCATCTCTTGTACTTCTGGGCTATTAAGGTTTGGCATATTTATACATTTTTGAAAGGTCTCTATCGCTTTTACATATTCCTTTCTTTCATATAACTTTTTACCATCAGCGAATATCCTTTTATATGTTTGCAATGAAGCAAGGAATTTTGCCCTTTTTTCTTGTGCTATTTTTCTGTCTTCTTCCATCTGTTCAAGTTTGTCTGCCATTTGTTTTGCTTCGTTGTTGTTTGGATCTACCTCAAATATACTAGCTAGCGTTAATTTAAGATCATCATATTTGCCTTTGGACATTTGATCCCTTGCCGTAGACAATAATTTAGAAACTTTCTCTTGAAGCATTTTTCTAACTGCGGCTTCTTCTTCCTGCTCTTTTTGTATTAGCAGTTGTTCTTTTGCCTCAGAAGCAGTTCTTAAAAGTTCTTGTGCCTTTGCCCAATCTGGTGATTTTTCTAATATCTGACGAGCTCTGTCTTCTGCTAATTCATATTGATAGTTCTTGAATAATTTAACCCCAACATCATATTCAGCCTGTAATTGTTTTTGTACATCTATCGGTAAATGACAGAGTCCTTCTTCTAAACACTTAACTTCTGGGACTTCTTCTTTTAATTTTTCCTCTTGTTCTTTTTTTTGTTTTTCGAGCAGGGCCCGTTCTTCTGCTTTTTTCTTTTCATCTGCGCTAGAAATAAAGATAAAGACTAGAACAAAAACAAACAAGAATATAATTGCTATTAAAATAATTTTTTTCTTCTTTTTCTTGTTCTCGTCCTCTAAACCATAACTTTTTTCTATGTTGCGGACCTGGGTTTCACTAAGGTCTACTACCTTTTCTACGGCAGCTTGTTTTATTTTTGATGAAGAAAGTTCAGACACCCCTTTTACAGATTGTACCAATGGGTTTATTGCCATGTATCTAAAAGCAGAAGATCCTATCTCTAGTATATCACCGCTGTTCAAAGTAACAGGTTCACTAATCTTTCTTCCATTTACCTTAACACCATTAGCGCTATTAAGGTCCACAATAAAGCTTTCAACTCCTTGCCTATATATCCTAGCGTGTTCTCTGGATATAAGATCATCAATAAGAACTATTTCAGCCTTATTGGATCGACCAAGCATTATTGATTCTTTCTCTAAAGGGAATACTTTATCTTTGTATGGTCCGCTTATTGCTATCATCTGGTATATAAGCCTCGAAGGGCCGACCATCGTCTCATCGCCAAAATAATCTTTTTTAGCCGTACCACTAGCAGTACCACTATTTGTTTTTTGTTCTTCTACTTTTTCATCCTTTATTTTTTCTTCCTTTAAAGGAGCTTCTTTTACATCATCATCTGAATTGTTTTCTTCTTTCTGTGTTGGCTCCACCTTTTTATCCAACTCTGGCAACGTTGTGGGATCTGCACTCATTGTAAAAAGCTCAAAATCAGAAGCCTTTTCTTTTGTTGCTTTTTTATCATCTGCACCATCGGCTTCAACCAATATTTTTATGTCACCTATATCTATACTTTCTCCAGAACTTAGCTTTCCTTCTTCAACAGCTACGCCATCCTTAAATATTTCACCAAATTGACTTTTTCTTGAGAAAGAAACATTGTTCTCGTCGATTATCCTAAACTCTACATGTTTTCTGGAAATAGCATCATCCAAGATGCAAACATCACAATCCTCTGCTCTGCCAAGAACAACAAGTCCTTTTGGAGCAGAGTGTTCTTTTATTAAATTACCATTCTTAAATATTTTTATTTTCATTCCTGCGTTACCTTGTCCCTTTCTTTCTCAGCTATACCTCTCCACTTTTGTGCCTCTTTAGCTACACTAGATTCCAGTTCTCTGGCATTCAAGTTAATAACTTCGGTAAAATGTCTGATAGCCTCGTTGTATCTTTTATGATCTAACATTTTTCTACCCAGTTTCATCTGTAATTCACTCTCTTGTTTCATGAACTCTTGTGTTATCTTAACATAGTAACTTGATTTTACATGTTCTGGATACAACATAAGAGCCTTTCTAAACAGGTCCAAGGCCCTTGAATAATTCTTTAACCTAAGTTCACGCCTTCCTTCAAAATAGAATTG
>JAKIZQ010000088.1 GCA_022707945.1 Bdellovibrionales bacterium | reverse complement strand
GCTATGATCTATTAGATCAGGAAAGCATTAGTGTTGACGAATCTTACCTTGATAAGAGGACCAACAAGATAATATCTCATATGAGTCTTGAGCAGAAAATAGGTCAGATGATGGTTTATGGTTTTAAGGGTACTAAAGCCAGCGAGGATGCTCTTCGTTTAATAGACAGGTACAATGTTGGTGGATTGGTTGTGTTTACTCACAATATAGAGGACCAAGCACAATTATCTTCTATGAATAGACAGCTCCAGAATTACTCTATTGCAAAGAATAAGGTGCCAGTTTTTATAGCCATAGATCAGGAAGGCGGAAAGGTAATGAGGATAAAGAATTTTGGTACCGCACTTCCAGGCAACATGAACATTGGTGCAACAAGGTCATCTGAGTTAAGTTTTCTTGCGGGCAAACTTACAGCTGTTGATCTTGAAATGCTGGGGATAAACATTAACTTTGCTCCAGTAATAGACGTTAATACGTCAAAAGATAACGAAGTTATAGGAGTAAGATCTTTTGGCAGTGATCCTGATATGGTGGCTAAACTTGGGTCGTCTTACATAAGGGGTATACAATCTAGAAGAGTTAGCGCTACAGCAAAACATTTTCCCGGACACGGTGATACAAGTGGAGATTCTCATTTTGAGATGCCTTCTTTGAATAAAAGTTATGATCAAATACTAGCCACAGACCTTAAACCATTTCGTTCTGCTATAAGGAGTGGTGTTGATTCTATTATGACAGCTCATATAAGTGTGCCGAGTTTGGATCCTAGTGGAAAACCCGCTACACTCTCTAAAAAAATAATAAGTGGATTATTAAGGGAGCAAATGAACTATCAGGGACTTGTTGTTACTGATGATATGGAAATGCAAGCTATAACAAAAGACGGTGGCATATCGAAAGCTGCAGTTAATGCTGTGCTTGCTGGTTGTGACATAATAACAGTAGTATGGACGGATAGAGCTAAGGATGAGGCATATACGTCTTTATTGAAAGCAGTTAAAAATGGTTTGATAAGTGAAGAAAGGATAGATCAGTCCGTTAAGAGAATAATAAAAACTAAACTTAAAAGAGGTCTTTTTGAAGAAACGCCAGATCCCAAGATAGAAGATGTTAGAAAAATAGTGGGTAATAAATTGCATCAACAAATAGCTCAGTTAATAGCTGAAAGATCTATTACTGTAGTTAAGAATTTTAAGAACATAATACCTTTGAGCAGTTCTGAAAGGATCGTCGTAGTTAGTCCATTTGCATATCTTGCTGACGAACTTAATTCTATGGGATTAAAGAACGATCTAGTAAAGATGCGTTTAAAGCTAAAAAGCAGTGAAGTAATTAATGTGGCGAACAAAGCTGTTTCTAAGGACAAGAACACATCTGCATATCTAGTGGCAGTACTTGATCAAAGCCAAACAGACGTGGCCAATATGATAAAGAAGAGAACTTCAAAACCTGTTATAGTTGCTTCGCTCGATTCTCCGTATATGTATTCTGATGTTCTGTCTGCTGATGCATATTTATGTGCCTACAGCTTTAGGTTGCAAGCATTAAAGGCGTTGGCAGAAGTATTGGTTGGAAAATTCGAACCTGTTGGCAAATTACCTGTAGAAGTGTTCTAAAATTACTAAGGGAAAGATAACACAATACCATTATCTACTAGATCTTTTATAGATGGTGGTGGCGGAGTAAATGGTGCCGCACTTTTAACTGCTTGGAATGCCAGTTTGTCAAAATCACTGTCGCCAGAAGGTTTGCTTAGTTCTATGCTGTTCAGCTCACCATTACTACCTATCCTTATTGTTATTTGAGCGTTTAAACCTTCTGATCTCATCCATGTTGGAATGTTCCAGTATGATCTTATCAACTCTTTTATAGTAGTAAAATAAGGGCTACCTATTACTTCTCCTGATCCAGGTCCTTGACCACTACCATCACCATTACCAGTCCCATTACCTATACCCTTTCCAGAACTTGTAACAGTAGCACTACTTTGTTTTAACCCTTTTATTATCTTTATCCTTTTTAGATAATTCTCTTTATCGTCTATAGATTTTTTTAATTCTTGAACTAATTTTGCTCTATCTTTTGTTGTTTTGGTACTGTCGCTTAAAACCATTTGATCCTTATCTTTTGCCTCTTCTTCTTGGATATTCTCTTGTGATAAAGTAGCTAGATCCTTCTTTAATATGTTTGGTAGCCCAACTACGTCTACGTTTATACTTGAGGCGGCTCCACCACTCGGCATCATTAAAAGAGGCTTAAGGAATCTTGTTCTGTTAATAAATAGAATAAAAAAGATCAAAATTACGTGAACAGATACCGATATTAACAACCATCGTCGATATGTGTAGAAAAGTTCCATCTTCTATTGGTTTTCTGGTGGAACTGTTACCAGTCCTATTTTTTCCACTCCACCTTCTTTTATTTTGCTTATTATCTTTGCTACAAAACCATAAGGAAGTTTAGAGTCTGCTTTTATGAATATATTCTTGTCTTTTCTGTTTTTGAACATAAGTTCTATTCGTTTATTCAAACTTTGTTCAGAAACTTCTTGAGAATTAATTAACACAGATTGATTGTCCCTTAGTGAGATAACAACAGGTTCTTCTTGTTTGTCCAGGGCTCCTCCCTTTGCTACAGGAAGGTTAAGCTTTATCCCTTGCTCCAACATGGGAGCTGTTACCATGAATATGATAAGTAGCACCAATACAACGTCCACGAATGGAGTCATGTTGATGTCATTGAACGTTTTCTTGGATGTCCTTTTTAGTTCCATTAGATCTTTTATCCCCTTTTGCTTTTTGAGGCTGTTGGTTTTGTATGTAAGATCTGTATGTCATGTTTATAAATTCGTTTATAAAGCTGTTAGATCTTTGTTCTATTTTTTCTATTTTACTGGTGATGTGGTTATAGAAAATAACAGCAGGTATAGCTGTAAGAAGTCCTATCGCTGTAGCGATTAATGCTTCTGCTATACCAGGTGCAACAGCGCTGAGTGTGTTGTTATGTTGTAGTGCTAATCCTCTGAAGGAGTTTATTATTCCCCAAACAGTACCCAATAGCCCTATGAATGGGGTAGAAGATCCAACTGTTGCCAAGAAAGATATTTTCATGCTCAGAGCATTAACTATATTGTCTCTTTTTGCTATCATGGCCCTTTCTACGTTATCTATACCGTCTTTTTCAAGGTTACCCTTTGTTGTTAGTTCTTTTATCTCTGTATAGCCTGCTGAATATAGAAGACTAAGATATGCGTCGTTGTATCTGGTAGCTTCTACGTAAGTGTCTTCCATGTTCCTTGAAGTCCTGAATTTTGAGTAAAATAGTTCTGATTCTTTTTGTGTCTTTTTCAGAAAAGAGAATTTAGAGAAAAAGACAGCCCAAGAAATAACAGAGAAAACTAGCATCAATAGCAGGACTAATTTAATGAAAAGGTCTGCTTTAAGTATTAAAGTTGTTACATCCATAATAATAGCTTTTTCCCATGCAAAGCGATGCTTGTCAAAAGAAATAGGTTATTAAACTAATCTCTTAAGTATTAGAATATTATATTTAAGACACGCTGTTCCAATGGAACCTGATATCCATTGGCCAGCTCAACTCTCGCTACATCTTAACCCTCCCTGTTCAGTCGGCTTAAGCTGTAGTTCCGAGATGGTCTTAAATATAATATTCTAATACTTATAATTTAGTAAAAAACTTGTCTTCCCTATATCGTTAAAAAGCTCTATTATATTTATATGAATAAAAATAAATTAAAAGAGTTCATTAAAGAGATACCAAAGAGTGATATCCATGTTCATCTTGATGGATCTTTAAGAGTGTCCACACTTATAGATTTGGCAAAAGACAGCAAACTTAAATTACCTAGTTATACAGAAGAAGGACTTTACGAAAAAGTATTTAAGGATAATTACAAAGACCTTCCAGATTATCTTCAGGGTTTTGGATATTCTATCTCTGTTATGCAAACACCAGAGAACATTGAAAGGATAGCTTATGAATTCGTTCAGGATAATATTAAAGAGGGTGTGTATTACGTAGAAGTGCGTTTTGCTCCTCAATTCCATATAAACGAAAAAATGGAAATGAATGATGTTATAGGTGCTGTCAGCAAGGGAATGGATAAAGCTAAAAAAGAGCATAATTCAAGTAATTTAGTAAAGGCTGGAAAGTTACCTACTTTTGAATACGGAATCATTGCTTGTGCAATGAGGGCAATACCAGCGGGTGTTTCTAGCTATTTTGATAAATTTACAGAAGTGCATAAACATTCTTCTCATACAAGGATAAGCGCTCTTGCAAGTTATGAGTTGGTGCTTTCTATGATAAAAGCAAGGGATAAAGGTTACCCCGTCGTAGGTTTTGATTTAGCTGGAGCAGAAGCAGGCCATCCAGCCGTAGAGCACAGAGAAGCTTATGCTCTTGCACACAGGAATTTTTTTAAGAAAACGGTTCATGCTGGAGAAGCTTTTGGAGCTGAGAGTATTTTTCAGGCCATAACAGAGCTTTATGCGGACAGGATAGGCCATGGCTATTATTTGTTCTCAGAGGACATGATAAAGAGCAAACAAATAAAGGATAAAAAGGATTTTATAAACAGGCTCGTACATGCAAACAAACCCGAGTATTGGTAAATTAAAGAATCATAGTTTTAGAAAAATGTTAGATAATAAACTTAGTATTGCAATATGTACTGACAACAGGACTGTTTCAAAGACTAATGTTTCAAAAGAACTAGAACTTGCGGTTGAACATTTTGATCTTAGTTATAGACAGTTAAAGAACTGTGTTATTTATGGCCTTAAAAGAAGTTTTTATCCTGGAACATATCAACAAAAAAGGGATTATGTCAGGAGCATAATAGATTATTATGAGGCTGTAGAGGCAAAACATAAAGGGCTTCTTAGGGATTAAGTTCGTTTATAATCCTAGGTTATTAAGTACAAATCTTGGTATATTGTATGTTGCCTTACTTAATTCTTTAGTTAG
>JAKIZQ010000087.1 GCA_022707945.1 Bdellovibrionales bacterium | reverse complement strand
GTAAACTGGTGCAGTATGTGTAGGATAGGTGGGAGGCTATGAGGCGTGCACGCCAGTGTGCGCGGAGCCAGCGTTGAAATACCACCCTTATTGTATTGATTTACTAACGATAGAGCATTGGACATTGCCAGGTGGGCAGTTTGACTGGGGCGGTCGCCTCCGAAAGAGTAACGGAGGCTTACCAAGGTTCCCTCTGGCTGGTTGGTAATCAGCCAAAGAGCGCAAAGGCATAAGGGAGCTTAACTGCGAGACCGACGGGTCGAGCAGATACGAAAGTAGGTCATAGTGATCCGGTGGTTCTGAATGGAAGGGCCATCGCTCAACGGATAAAAGGTACTCCGGGGATAACAGGCTTATACCCCCCAAGAGTCCATATCGACGGGGGTGTTTGGCACCTCGATGTCGGCTCATCACATCCTGGGGCTGGAGCAGGTCCCAAGGGTTTGGCTGTTCGCCAATTAAAGTGGTACGCGAGCTGGGTTCAGAACGTCGTGAGACAGTTCGGTCCCTATCCTTCGTGGGCGTAGGAAATTTGAGGAGCACTGCATTTAGTACGAGAGGACCGGTGTGGACGAACCTCTGGTGTACCGGTTGTGATGCCAATTGCATTGCCGGGTAGCCAAGTTCGGACGGGATAACCGCTGAAAGCATCTAAGTGGGAAGCCATCTTCAAGATATGATCTCCCTGGGGATTCAATCCCCCTAAAGACACCTTGTAGACCACGAGGTTGATAGGCCGGGTGTGTAAGCGTTGAGAGGCGTTTAGCTGACCGGTACTAATTTGTCGTGAGTCTTGATTATACTTAAAAATATTTTTTACTATAACTCCGCCTGGATCGAATTGAATATTTTGAGAGTTAAACTCTTGGAGTGTTAATAGCGAGGGGGAAATACCCGATCCCATCCCGAACTCGGTAGTTAAGTCCCTCAGCGGTGATGGTACTGCGGTTTTAACCGTGGGAGAGTAGCACAATGCTCCAAGAGTTTTTTTTATGCCCGCAACTTGCCTTTTAGCCTCTAACTTCGTCAACTCAAAAAAAAGCTCCTCGACGTATGTTCATATATACGCCTGCGTCGCTTTTTTCTCGTTTCCTCGTTATAGACTAAAAATCAAGTTGCGGGTTTTTTTGTTTCTATGCATACGTCGTTCGTCTAATTTTGCCTCGTCTTTGAAAAAAATAAGCTGGGGAAAATTACTTACGCATGCGTCGATTTTTACTCGCTTTCGCGTTAAAGTTTATTTACTGCAGACTGCTTCGTAACCTGTAGTTAAATTTTTATAGCGGCACTTAGTTATTCTATCATATCTATCTTTTTTATAAGAACTTAAAATCCATACCTGATATTCTTGGTTCGCATTAGTCGTTTTTTCTTCTGGGCAAACACTAGCAGAAAAGACTATATTTCCGATACCGTGATTGCAGTTGAGAGTTATTGGCTCTTCTTGTCCGAATACAGAACCTGAACATACAAAAAATAAAACTGCTAATAAGAATGATACTTTCATTTAATTCTCCTTGTTTTTTTTAACTTTCCCCATTTTACCCCCCCCTATTATAAGTCAAGAAAAGGCTCTAAAACTCTTTGTTGGCTTGAGTTTAACGGAGCGGGGTAGATTTTAGATATTTAAGATGATTTTTGGATACCTTACTTCAGCGGAGTCAACTTTGCCTGCGGCATAATGCTTGCTTTATAAAAGGATATGCTTAAAGAAAACTTAAATAAAAATATATATGCCGATGTAAAAAACTTACTTATTGAGTCAAGAAAGAAAGTTTATAGAAATATAAATTCGACGATGGTGCATACCTGCTGGAATATTGGAAGAATAATTGTTGAAGAAGAACAAAAGGGGAAAAATAAAGCAGAGTATGGCACATATTTATTAAAATATTTATCAGGAAAATTAACAGTAGATTTTGGGAGGGGATTTTCTAGGGATAACTTGGAGAATATGCGACTTTTCTATTTAACCTATCAAAATCAGTATGTTACAATTTCCGAGACACTGTCTAGGAAATTGGGTAAGGGTCAGTCAATTTCGCAGACAGTGTCTGCGAAATCTAAAGTCCCTTTTTTTAAGCTGAGTTGGTCCCATTATGTTTTTCTTATCAGGCTGGACGAAGCAGAAAGAAAATTCTACGAAATAGAGGCTGTTAATCAGAACTGGTCAGTAAGGGAATTGGAAAGGCAGTTCAACTCATCTCTTTATGAAAGGCTGACGCTGAGCAGGAATAAAAAGCAAATTAAAGAACTCAGCAATAAAGGATTAGTAGTACAAAAACCGCAAGAAGCCATTAAAGAGCCTTATGTTCTAGAGTTTCTTGGACTAAAAGAAGATAGTAGCTATTCTGAACAAGAACTTGAAACAGCTATAATAAACAAAATTGAACACTTTATGTTGGAGCTTGGTAAAGGATTTTTGTTTGCAGGTAGACAAGTAAGATTTAGCTTCAACGAGGAACATTATTATGTGGACCTTGTTTTTTATAATCGTCTGTTAAAATGTTTTGTGCTTATAGACCTTAAAATAGGGAAATTAAAGCACCAGGACATTGGACAGATGCAGATGTATGTTAATTATTATGACAGAAAGATCAAGGCTGTCGACGAGAATAAGACCATCGGCATAATTCTTTGTAAAGAGGCTAACAAGTCTGTAGTTGAATTTACTTTACCCAAGAACAATAGAAGTATTTTTGCAAAACAGTATAAATTGTATCTGCCCAGCAAAGCGGAACTACGAAAACATCTAGAAGAGTAGGTTGCACCTAAGCTTGCCAAAAAGACTTTAATTCTTAGCTTTATCTAAATTTATATAGATACTTTTGTTTACATATATAAATTATAAAAATAAAATCTTGCAGAAGGAACTTAAAAAGAGGTCACAATGCGTATAAACAAAAAAGATTTTATTAAGGCTAGAGTAAATATCAGCATTACCCCAAGACAGATCGGTCGCGAAAGGGCTTTGGTCCTTGCAAAAGCCTTAAAAGTTCACCCCGCAGTGATATTGTTCCCTGATTATGATATTGCAGAAGCCGCTTGATTTCTTTATCAAGGAATTTTATCGGTTGGTCATTTTCTAGAGAAGTGATAAATTGACTTAATGCAAAGACTTAAAAACTTTTTAACGGATATAAGGTTTATAGTTGGTTTATACTTTGTTTCTACTATCGTCGTGTCTATACAAAAGATAAACAGTAATTCCATAAATAATGTGTTGATATTCAGATCTTCTTTCTTTAATTTCATAAATCAAATAGATCTTTATTCACTACATCCAGAACAACATTATGATTATTATAAATATAGCCCCGTGTTCGCTCTTTTTATGGCACCATTTGCCATGCTCCCACCTTTATGGGCCGCTTTGGTTTGGAATTTTGTTAACGCCATCTTGTTCTTAATAGGCGTTAAGATGCTAGAAATAGATACCAAAAGCAAAAAGATATTTCTGTGGCTTTGCTTTTTTGAATTCTTAACTTCGATGAATTACTTCCAAAGTAATGTAATGATGTCTGGCCTTATGCTTCTTACGTTTGCTAGTTTCTCAAAATTAAGACCAGTCGTGTCCAGTGTTTTGTCTATGTTGCTATTGAGCATAAAGATATTCGGAGCTAGTATCGCTAGTATTTTTCTTCTCTATCCCAAGAGGAATATCTTTATTATATCGGCATTTATATTCGCTATAGCAAGCTTTTTATTGTGTGTTTTGCTCTCATCATTTGAATACACAGCTTCTATGTATGTTTCTTGGTTTAAATTATTACTGTGGGATTTTGATGCTTCTTTAGGCCTTTCAGTAATGGCATTAGTAAACAAATACGTTTTTGTCCCTAAACTTTGGATACAAATTTTTGGGACACTACTTACTTTTTCTCCAATTATTATTTGTTGGTTTAGGGGACCAAAAGGAGTGAGTAGAGCAAGTCTGATATCAGCAGTGATGATATGGTCTGTTATTTTTAATCACAAAGCAGAAACAGCCACTTTTATAATAGCTGTAACAGGTGCTATCTTGTGGTTTACATATTCAAGAAAGACACTGTTCGATAAAGTTCTAATAGGACTTGTTTTTGTTTTTACGACCTTATCACCAACAGAATTATTTCCTAAATCAATAGTAGAGTTATTGGGAGGAAAAGAGCTTGTTAAATTAGCTCCATGTATCTTGGTTTGGATAAAGATATTGTTCGACGAGTGGATTACTCTATTATCATTAAAAGGTCACCAGAGTTACAGGTAGCTCCAACGCTGGTCCTTATCTCTTTTATGCCACCTTTTTTTGGAGAACTTATCCTGTTTTCCATCTTCATTGCTTCTAGTGCCAAAAGGGCTTGTCCTTCTTCTACCTGATCACCTATGTTTACGTCTATAGATGTAATCTTTCCAGGCATTGGGGCTTTTATTACTGCTTGTTTGGTGTTTTCTTCTTTTTTTGTTTTTAGTTTAACAGGTCGGAATTCTTCTACCTCTATATTATGGTAGTCTTTGCCTATTAAAAGTTTTACTATTTCACCGTCATAGTCATAAATACCATTTATTTTATGTGTATTGTTGTCTACAACAATTGAGCACAAAGTATCCATGTTTACATCTATACTTACTTTTTTTCCATTAAGCGTTACTTCTTTAACTTCGTTGACGTCGACATTATCGCTTATATCTACCGTGTATTTTTTACCATTTACTTTTACTATATATTTAGCCATCTTGTCACCAACCCCTCTTGTTCCTCGTCGGTTCTATATGTTTCAAGGAATTTTGTGGTGTAGTTTGATGTTATGAAATCTTCGTTCAACAATAATTTTCTAAAAAAGCTTATAGTTGTTTTTATTCCACTGATCTTCATTTCTGCTAACGCAGTGGACATTTTTCTTATGGCAGAATCCCTATCTTTACCGTGGACTATTATTTTTGCTAACATGGAGTCATAATATGGAGTTACATCTGTCCCTGTTTTTATTGCGGTATCAACCCTA
>JAKIZQ010000086.1 GCA_022707945.1 Bdellovibrionales bacterium | reverse complement strand
GATAGCAAGAGAACTTACTTTACCACTAATAATACATTCAAGAGAAGCAGACAAAGACACCTATGAAATATTAAAGGGTGAATACAATAATTTTTGTAATGGAGTTCTTCATTGTTACTCAGGTACTAAAGAAGAACTTAAAAAGTATCTAGACCTTGGGATGTATGTTTCTTTCACAGGTATTATAACATTCCCAAAAGCACAAACAGTAAAAGAAGCTTTAGCTTATGCACCAAATGACAGAATAATGATAGAAACAGATTGTCCATTCCTTGCACCAGTACCACATAGAGGTAAAAAGAATTACCCAGAATATATACCAATAATAGCCAGTAAAATTGCAGAAATAAAATTACAAAGCATAGAAAAAATAGCTGAATTCACTACAAATAACGCAAAAAACTTGTTCAATATAAAATAATATAAAGAACAATACCATTGACTTTGAACTCCATTTTTTTGTATATGTGCTCCTCACAGGAGTTTTTATGAGAATATTTTTATTGTTTTTATTAATGACATTATTGGTACCACAAGCACATTCACAGATAGAAAATAATGCCCCATGCTGGGGAGCGACCTTAAACACAGATTTTGGCTATGATGGTTCTGACGAACTCAAAAAAACTTATACCGCAAGCGAAATAGTAAGTATCTATACAAACGTAATAACAGCTTCAGAACTAGACGATCCAAAAGAATATGTTTGTACTTTCTTGTGGCCATATTTTTCATTCCTCAAAAATGGTTATTACGATAATAAGGAGCTCGTAGATGCTTCTACTGCTTTCATTCAAGCCGCTGGAACAGAGGAATTCTTAAACAGATTGAACAACTTGGATCACAAGTTAAAATTAATCGATATATTAAAAGGATATAACGGTAAGTATAAAGACAACGACAACAAGTCTGATTATGAAAAATTCTCCAAAAGCGATAAAAACTTATTCTTTATAGCAATAATGGACAACAATGAAAAAGCATTCATGTCTTTAAGATCTTTTTTAAACAAAAAAGAAAAGTCATCTTTAAAAGACATCACTGGAGAAGATCTCTTTAATTTCATTCTATATTTAAATTCAGAAGAATTTTTAGATACAGATTATTTTCCTCGACTAGAAGAATTCAAAGAAGAACTAGTTAGTGAATTTAAAAAGATATAACTATCAAGACACATTAGAAACATTTATAACAGAAAGAGCATACATCGCTGCTGTTTCTGCTCTAAGAATGTTGTTTGTAAGAACATAAAAACCAAAATTAGCCTTTTCAAATATCTTAAGTTCTTGTTCCGTAAAACCACCCTCTGGACCAATTACACACAAAACATCTTTGTCTTTTTTTATTAAAGAAGGAATAAAAAATCCTTTTTCTTTATAAGGATCAAGAGCAAAAAGTTGTGTGTTCGGCTGAATTTGTTTAATTAAATCTTCTAATTCATGAACATCAGTCACATTACATCTAAAAAGTCTTTTGCACTGAGACAATGCTTGGTCGGCTATTCTTTGCCAACGATCTTTTAGCTTATCATAAGCATCTTTGCCATAGGGTCTTGAACGCTCACAAACAAATGGGATTATTTTATCTGCACCAAGCTCGACAGCTTTTTCAACCATCATATCAAAACGCTCACGTCTTATTACAGAGACAGCAACTATTATTTGTCTTCCTTCTTTTTAATATCCTTAACTTCTTTTATATCAAGAAAGATGTTCTTGCCTTTACCAGACACAACAGCCTTTGCTAAACGACCTTTGCCATCTATAACCTCAAGTTCCTCACCCTCGTTACACCTTAAAACATCAATTATTCTGTGTTTAAGATCGCTATCAAGGTCTATGTGGCCAATATTTGGAATGTTTGGGATAAAAAAACGTCTCATTTCTTACCATAATTACTTAGTATCTTTTCTATTATAGTAGAACTTGATATACCGTCTAAAAATTCTATGAGTTCTACTCTACCACCATAAGATTCAACTATTTTTTGCCCAACAATAGTTTTGCCTTTCCAGTCCATACCTTTTACAAGAACGTCTGGTTTAACAAGACCTATTAGCTGTTCTGGTGTGTCCTGATCAAAAACACAAACATGATCTATACTCTCTAGACCACACAAAGCTCTAACCCTAAAAGATTCATTTACTATTGGACGGCTAGAACCCTTTATCCTCTTTATAGAATCGTCACTGTTTACACCAACAAAAAGGATGTCTCCAAGTTTTTTTGCCTTCTCCATATAATCAACATGCCCTGCATGGAGAATATCAAAACATCCATTTGTAAAAACTATTTTTTTGTCTTTTAGACGTAATTCATCACAAAGAGCAGAAACTTTATTTGATTTTACTATCTTTGACATAACTACTCGTTATTAACTACCTTAGTACCTGTGAGCAGATTATGTGCTCCCAACACACCTAATGGTGGTATAAGGAATACAAGTGTTCTAAATACTATATTTATAAAAGAAGGTTTCTCGCCTTTTTTATCTATTATCCTTACATTTAAGAACATCTTTCCTGGTGTTTTACCTGTAATACCTTCAAAGAATATAAAGTAAAAGAATAGTATCAAGGCATAAAGAGTTCCCATCCACCATACGACATCATTACCGCCAAATTCCTTAACTTTTTGTGCAAGCCCCATACTGGTGTAAGCAAGATCTGCCTGACCAAAAGCGAGTATTGAGGCATATATAAAACCTACCAATATTACCCCGCTAAGACAAAGGTCTGCAAAAAAAGCATAAGATTTCCTTATAATGCCTGCTGGCCTGTTAGTGTTGGTAAATGTACTCATTTTTACAAGACCAGTTGCAGAAAAATCTTTATTAACTGTAAATTCCATAGCCTTCCTTTTTGAATAATCCTCTCTTAAAACCTGTTTTTCGTGTTCACTTATATTGTACCTATCATAGAGACGTGGCTTTTCCTCTGCAGGCCTTTGCTTTTTATCTATCCTGCCAAGTATCCTGTCTATTTCGTTATCGGTTATAAAACCTACTCCCATAAATAGTCTCCTTTAATAGATATTAGCCATATTATAGAACAAAAGCCAGCCCATATTCAAGTCCCTAGTGTTTATTTAAAAAACAAAGTATTATTCACTGTATGGGAGCAAAAGAAAGAATAAATGAACTTATAGAGCTACTTAACTACCACTCATACAGGTATTATGTGCTTGATGACCCACAAATATCAGACGCAGAATATGACAAACTCTTCAATGAATTAATAGAACTAGAAAAAACATACCCAGAATTCTTGCAAGGACATTCTCCTACTAAAAAGGTTGGACACAAGGTTTTAACTGATTTTAGGAAAGTAAAACATCAATCCCCCATGTTGTCTCTTTCTAACATCTTTAATAAAGAAGAATTGATTGCTTTTGACGAGCGAATCAAAAAATTGATCAGTGTTAACAGTATTGAATATGTATGTGAACCAAAGCTAGATGGTCTTGCTGTCTCTATTCACTATAAGAACGGTATCTTTGATAGTGCCGCCACCAGAGGAGATGGAAAGATAGGCGAAGATATAACAGAGAACGTACGAACGATAAGAAATGTCCCATTAAAGATGTTCGGGAATAATCATCCAGAACATTTTGAGATACGCGGCGAGATAGTTATACCTAATAGGGAATTTGAAAAACTTAACGACATAAAACTAAAGAACAACGAAAAAACTTTTGCTAACCCAAGAAACGCTGCCGCGGGTTCAGTAAGACAGCTCGATTCAAAGATAACTGCTCAAAGACCACTTTATTTTTATGCTCACAGTTTCACCAACGAACACCTTTTTAAGACACACACAGAAGCGCTGGATACAGTAAAAAAGTGGGGGTTCAATACTGCAAAAAACATCTTGGTAAGCAGTTCTACTAATGAGATAGAAAGATATTTCAATGAATTAATAGGGAAAAGAGAGAAATTAGATGTAAATATAGACGGCGTAGTAATAAAAGTTAATGACACAAAATTGCAAACATCCCTTGGAAATATCGCAAGGTCTCCTAGATGGGCAGTAGCATGGAAACCTCCCGCTTATACAGCCACCACACTGGTTAAAAATATCAGCGTTCAGGTTGGAAGAACCGGTGTTTTGACTCCAGTAGCTGAACTTAAACCAGTTGAACTTGGTGGAGTAGAAATAAAAAGAGCTACACTACACAACGCATCTGAACTAGAAAGAAAAGATGTTCGTGTTGGCGACACTGTTGTAATTGAAAGAGCTGGAGATGTAATACCTGCAATAATAAGGGTACTTATAGAAAAAAGACCACCAAACACAAAAACGTTTAAATTCACAGAAAAATGTCCAGACTGTGATCACAAAACACAAAGGGATGGCGTTAATTTTGTGTGTGATAACAAAAGTTGTAATTCAAGAATCAAAGAAGCGCTAAAACATTTTGTATCAAGAGACGCCATGAACATAGACGGTATGGGTGAAAAGTTAATAGAACAACTTGTAGATAAAGGTCTTGTAAAAAAATTCTCTGATATATATGTTTTGGATCCAGACGAATTATCAATGCTAGACAGAATGGGTAAAAAAAGTTCACACAATATTATAGAAGCTATAAACATGTCCAAGAAGGTTAGTTTTGATAAATTCATATATGCACTTGGGATAGACTTAGTTGGTTCTGAGAACGCAAAAGAACTTGCTAAAAGATTTAACAGTATAGATGAAATAAAGGACAATAAACTTAAAAGCAATAAATTGAATGGATCTAGTTTTGTTATAACTGGATCTTTTGACGAAATGAGCAGAGATGAAATAAGTTCTTTAATAGAAGAAAATTCTGGAAAAGTAAGCTCTAGTGTAAGCAAAAAAACAAATTACTTACTCGCTGGTAAAGACGCTGGTAGCAAACTAGACAAAGCAAAAGAACTTGGAATAAAGATAATAGACCTAAAAGATCTTTTTAAATTAATAGGTAATTAACACTAAAAATAGACACGTTGTCCCTATGGAGCCTGATATCCATAGGGCAACT
>JAKIZQ010000085.1 GCA_022707945.1 Bdellovibrionales bacterium | reverse complement strand
TATATAAGTAAAATATTTAGATCAGTTGACCCATTCTCATTAACAAAACCTTATAGAGTTGGCGATGTTATTTGGGGTAGTCATACACAATGGTTAGATTCTGTCACATATACATTGGATGCTATAATAGCATACCAAGGTAAAGTTTATAGGAAAAATAATGATTTTGATGCATATGTTGCTGGCATACTTCCCACAACAAATCAATATTTTGAATACCTATATGAGAATGAAACAATATATTCTCATGTAGGAACTTTGACAACAATAAATGACTATGACCATAATAAAACGTATGAAGGAGGTTCTGATGTAGTAAGATATTACTTTGACTATTTTACTTGTATAGTAAATAGTTATCGCAATCATCCAACTATACAGAATTTTTGGATTCCTAATGATTATAGTCAAGGTCCTGGCAATCCACCACAAAATATTTATAGTGGTTGGATAAAAGGAGACACCAGAAATCCACAACTTAAAACATGTTTAATTGATATAGCATTGTATCATCTACATAGCAGGATAAATCCTAGAAATATACCTGAGTTAAGAAAAGAAAGATATGATGGGAATTCCCCTAACCAAAAAGGGGGCGCAATAGGGTGGCTTAAAAATGTAGCACATGGACTTGTTAATGCTGACCTACCTGAAATAATAGATTTCCAATTACCTATAAGTTGGGGTTCTTATGAAAAACAAAATAATAATTTCTAATGAAAGTACTTGGATTAAATATACCTATCAATTTTTCTAAGATAAAGCCTAATAAGGCTGATATATCATCTATTACAAAAATAGATGTTAAAGAAAATATTATTTATAATGCCAAAACAAGGTCAGCATTAGACATTAAAAAATGGCGTAATGCCTTAAGTGCAGCGGAGAATATAATAAATCCTTATCGCAGTACACTTTATAATGAGATTTATGAAGACATATTACTAGATTCTCACCTTATTGCTGTAATAAACTCTAGAAAAAATAAAACACTATCAAAGCCATTTAAAATATGTGATAAAGATGGTAATGAGATACCAGAAAAAACAAGACTATTTAAGACAAGATGGTTTTATGATTTTATGAACTATTCATTGGATAGCATTTTCTGGGGTTATTCTCTTATTTGCTTTGATGATATAGTAGATGATTCTTATAAAGAAGTTGAATTAATACCACGTGTATTTGTAAAACCTGAGTTTCATATTGTAGTAAAAACACCATCTGATGTAACGGGTATAGATTATAGAGAAGAACCATACCATAACTGGTATATTGGCGTTGGCCATGAATATAACCTTGGTCTATTGAACGTAGTAGCCCCTTGGGTTATATATAAAAGAAATGTTGTAGCTGCATGGTCGGACTATTCAGAATTATTTGGTATGCCTATACGAATAGGTAAAACAAATATGAAAGACTTAGAATCAAGGCGATCTATGGAAACCATGTTAAAACAAATCGGTAAGGCAGCATACGGCCTATTTGATCCTGAGACTAGTTTAGAATTTATAGAAACATCAAACAGCGATTCATTTAATGTTTATAACGAACTTATAAACCTATGTAATAAAGAGATAAGCAAGGCTATACTTGGCCAGACTATGACTACAGAAGATGGTAGCTCAAAGTCACAAGCCCAAGTACACCAAGATGTTTCTGATGAATATGGGGAAAAAGACAGGAGATTTATAGAGTTTTTAATCAATGATGATCTTATACCTAGAATGGTAGCTCTTGGATTTGATTTAAAAGATTGTTATTTCAAGTTTGATTATTCAGATAAATTAACACTCAAAGATGAATCAGAGCTTTTAGTAAATATACTGAATACAGGGAAGTACGATGTAGATGAATCATACATAACAGAAAAATACGGTATACCTGTTAAACAAGTTTTGCAACAATCTCCTATTATACCTCAAATTAAAAATATACCCTTGAGAGATGGGGGCGAAAAAAAGTTAGTCAATGATAGTATGGGTATAATAGAAGATGTTAAACTTTTCTATGGGAATACTTGCTGTTCACATGATATTATTGTTAATGAGTTTAAAGAACCATTTACAGAAGAAGAGGCATCAACACTTATAGAGCAAATATATAAGAATATAGTAAACGTATGGAATCTCCCAAATAACATCTATGCTAAAACAGGTGATTTATTAATAAAATCAATATATAGAATTTTTGGTGGTAGCCTTGGTGAGCTTGAGTTTGGAAGCCAAGACTATAATATGGTTAAAGCACTAAAAGACAATATTTATATATTCTCTGGAGCAAAAACATTTCAACAAGTAAAAGAAATGTCTAGCTATTTAACAGAAGAAGGAAGCGTTTTATCTTTCAATGATTTTAAGAAAAAGGCTCTATCTGTATTTGAGGATTATAATTCTAATTTCTTAAAAACAGAATACAATACAGCAATAAGCCAAGCCCAATCAGCATCACAATGGCTAGATGTTGAGAAAAATAAAGATATACTCCCCTATCTACAGTATCAGACAGTAAGTGATGGTAGAGTACGTAAGTCTCACCAAGAACTTGATAATATTATACGACGAGTAGATGATAAGTTTTGGAATAACTATTATCCACCTAATGGCTGGAATTGTAGATGCAATGTTATACAACTTCCAGAAGCTACAGAGACAGACATAAAAGGGTTTAAACAACCTGATGATGTACCTGATCTATTTATGATGAATGCTGGGAAAGATAAGGTTATTTTCAGTGATCAGCACCCTTATTTTAAGGTAGATAAACAGTATAAAGAATATTCCGATAGAAACTTTGGATTTTCTATCCCAGAAGAATAGATTATGACACTTAGAGAAAGCATAAATAGGAAGATAAGAAATTTAAAAGATGCTAAAAGGAATATCCCTGTTTTAGTATCTAATAACTCTAAGAACTTTTTTTTACAAAGTTTCCGTAATCAAGGCTTTACTGATAATAGCTTAGAAAAATGGCAAAAAAGAGATAATAGATCAAGAAGAAACTCTGGGAGGGCTATATTAGTAGATACTGGAGCTTTAAGAAGAAGCATAAAGGTATCTCAATCATCTTTCAATAAGATAGTTATCACAAGCAACTTACCTTATGCTGCCGTTCATAATTACGGTTTAAAAGCAGGTAGAGGGAGGGGTTTTAAGATGCCAAAAAGAAAGTTTATGGGGAACTCAAAAAAGTTAAACCAACAAAATATAGATATTATTAAATCAGAACTAACTAAAATATTTAAAGCGTAAAATGCCTTCTTTGCTAAGCAACATATTCACTGATTTAAGAAGTAAAATATTTACAGATATACCTACTGTAAAGACAGTAAGGATATATAACAACCAGTTTGATAATATGGATAAAGAAAGTGCATTTGATTTCCCTTGTGTCTTTATAGATTTCCCACAACTATCTTATCAAGAGTTAGGCCAAGGTGTACAAGGTGTTGATTTAGTTATAAGGTTATATATAGGGTTTGAGAACTTGGCTTTAAGCCAAGGAGGAGTTATAAATCCAGATAGTAGTTTATCAAATGAAGAAATTGGTTTTTTTGAACTCAGAGACAGTTTGTTTAAAGCATTAACAAATTTTAGACCAGCACAATGTTCCCCTATGATGCGATCAGAAGAGCGAACAGACACTAACCACGATAATGTATATGTCTACCAAATGGATTTTATAACAGCTGGTGTTGATAGTTCTAGTGATGAGCAAGATAAGTTAATAGATAGCATTTCGCCACTCCCTCTAGAACTAGATGTTGATTTAATTATAGACAATGTTGAAATAAGAACAGGACAATTATAATGGTAAGGACAATACAGCAAATAGAAGATCAGATTACAACGACGATACAATCAGACCCTGTAGTTAATACACATATAGATGCCACAAGTCCATCAAAAACAGCAGAATGGAGTTTATGGCGGATATTTTTAAAGAAGAGTTAGAGCTTATTGCATTAAGGGCTGTCCCAGGTACATCACAATGGATGCAAAGACAAGTTCTTAACTTCCAATATAGCGCAACCATACCACAAGTCGTAATATTAAAAGACTTCTACCCTACTTATGATCCTGTATTACCAGAGCTTAGGATAATTAAAAGATGCTCTGTAAAACAACAGGCTGATAGAGTTGTTTTGGTAAAAGTAGCTACTGTTGATGCAATGGGGAATTTAATACCAGTACCTACAGTTCCATTCAACTCTTTAAAAGGATATGTTTCAAAAATTCAATTTGCTGGGACAAAAGTAACATTGATTACCAAAAACGCTGATAGAGTTTATTTGCAACTAGATATATACTACGATGGTGAATATGTGGAGAGTACGGTTAAAACAAATGTAATCCTAGCCGTTGAAAATTATTTAGCTACACTCCCATTTGATGGTGTATTCTCTAACTCTTCTTTAGAAGATGCTATACAAAAAGTAGCTGGTGTAAAAGATGTTGTATTAAAAAACGTCGTTACAAGACAAGATACAGTTCTTATAACCGATCCTGGTACAGTAAAACTAGTCCAAAACTATTTAGAAGTAAAAAAAGACTATGAAACGTCCGCTGGATATATGATTCGTGAAGACACAGCTACATACAAGCTGGAAGACGGAACAAATATAACGATGATATTAGCAATATAGATGGCAAGTATTTACGACCTAACATACGAGAAGCAGATTAAGCGATTAATACCACCTCATAAGAGGAAGCCTAAGCGCATTGCTTGGATACGCGATTTGCTTACTCCTTTACAATGGTTAAGAGACCAAATATTTAATATTTATAGACCAGATGTAGTAGAAAGGACAAAATATAATGCCCAGACTATTGTTTTTGAAGAGATACTCAATAAAAAGTTTGATTCAATGCTTAAAAGGATATACATAGTTAACTTTTATAATACACTTATATACACTTACTTTTATAAAAAAAGTGAAAACAAACCAGTTTACTTTTATAAAAAAAGTGAAAACAAACCAGTTTACCTTTTTAAGAAATCAGAATTT
>JAKIZQ010000084.1 GCA_022707945.1 Bdellovibrionales bacterium | reverse complement strand
TATGATAGCTATGCTTGCCGTGTAGGCAAAGGAACCCTTTTGGGCATAAGGCGATTAGATAGCTTTATCCGCCGATGTTCAAAAAATTATACCAAAGACTGTTATGTTCTCAAATTAGACATCAAAGGCTTCTTTATGTGTATTAATAAAAGACTGCTTTTTGAGAACTTGAAAGTGTTTATAGAGGATAAGTATAAAGAACAGGATATATACCTTATTATTGATCTTTGCAGGAAAGTAATTTTTTACGATCCGACCATAGGGTGTGTTATCAAGGGAAGCAGGAAAAACTGGCAAGGCCTGCCAGTTGATAAAAGTCTTTTTTGCTCACCAAAAGGAAGTGGTCTTCCAATAGGTAATCTTACCAGTCAGGTCTTTGCTAACTTCTATATGAACCCCTTTGATCATTTTATAAAACATGATTTGGACTTTAAATATTATGGACGCTATGTTGATGATTTCATATTGGTTCATACAGATAAGGAGTATCTAAAATCGTTAATCCCTAAAATAAGGTCATTTCTGGAATTAGAATTAAATCTTACCTTGCACCCAAATAAGATATATCTCCAGCATTATACAAAAGGTGTTAAATATCTCGGTGCAGTAATAAAGCCATACAGGACTTACATAGCAAAAAGAACCAAGGGTAATTTTTACGAAGCTATTAAAAGACAAAATTTAATAGCAAGGGATCATAAACCAACTAAAAAAGAAAAAGAGCACTTTTTAAGCAGTATGAACTCATATCTTGGCCTTATGAAGCATCATAAGACTTACAAGCTACGTAAAAACATTATAAAAAGCCTTTCAGGCTGGTGGTGGAACCACTTTTATTTAAGTGAAGGTATTAGTAAGTTATCATTAGGGAATAGAAACTCAAGCTCTAATTGCAATTAACACCGACTAAAAAGGTATAAGAATAGTAATAAACTACGAGGAGGTTTATCTATGGTAGATTTTAATGAATTGTCTACAACGGATAAGATTAATTTTATGGGACAAGTTATGGTTCTTATTGGTACAGCTTGTATTGCTTACTCTAACATCATGAAAGCTATAAATGCTTTACCTAATACCGCTATGTATGGAGTTCCTACAGTTGGATCGGGGAGCAATATACAAAACCAACCGTCTGCATCAAATTACTTATTCTAAGAGAGGCGAAAATTTTATGAACACAGACTTAACAAACGTGATTAGAAAAACAGCTAGAGAGAGGCTAGAACAAATAACAGAGTTTTGTAGTTATAGGGACGGTTATCCTCATTATATACATGATCTCTTTTATCTATATAGCCTTATAGCTTCAAGATCTTTAGCTAGGTACTATGAAGAATTTGGACATTCTGAGATTAGTTTAGAGAATGTGAGGGATGCTAAAAAATACTTTAACTATCCACAGGTATCAGATTTTGAACGAGATTGTATAAGTTATATTAATGCATATCTTGTAAAAAAAGAATCTGAACAAAAACTAGTTCCAATGCATTATCCAGGAGGAAATCCAAATGGAATGGCAGTTAACTCCTGAAAACTATCTGAGCAAAGAAGAAGTCCAAAAGCTAACAGTTCTTATGAGAAATGCTAAAGATCTTGCAATGTACAGAGGTGGGAGTAAAGCAGATGTAAAGGACTATTACATTGTTCAAACATTCTTGTTTACCGGCTTAAGACTAGCTGAACTTATAGATCTTAATATAGAAGATCTATATATTAAAAGGCAAAGACCTTGTATCTTGGTAAGAAAAGGTAAAGGAGGAAAGCAACGTACAGTGTTCCTAAGCCAGGATGGTAAAACCCTTTTACAAGAGTTGCTAGATTTAAAGCTACAATGGAATGAACCAGAATACGGAACACTATTCTTGTCTACTAGAAACACCCCTTATACTTCAAGAGCAATTCAGTTAAGAATTAAAGACTGGTATCATAAGGCTGGACTTGATTATAAAAAACTAACAGTACATAGCCTAAGGCATACCTACTTAACAGAACTTCTAAGATCAACTAAGAACTTAAACCTAGTAAAAAACCAAGCAGGCCATAGTAGTTTATTAACTTCATCTGTTTATTTGCACCTAGTGAGTGATGATCTTGAGAGCCTAGAGAAACTCTACTCTTAAAAGGTCTAAAAAGAGCGCATTACCCCCTAGGTGCGTTCTTTTTAGCTATTAAGTAAGTTCGTATAAGAACACATATACGAAGTTATAATCCTTTTTTGGCGAACTATAAAAGTAGAAGTGCGAAGTATATCGACTAAAAAGCGAAGTTTTTTGGCATAAAAAAGGTATAAGAATAGAGAAGGAATAAGCAATATTATCCTTCAATAAATTTATTAGGAGGAATGTTATGGAGCAAAAAATTTCAAGCAATCAGAAGAAGCCGGTACCGTTTTTAGAAACTACTACTGGAAGAGTAGTCCTAATGGCTACCACTTCAATCTTTTCAGGATTTTGTGCAGCATTTGGTGGGAGTATTTACAACAAGATTACTGGCACAGGAAGATCTACTTCCAGAGATGAAAATGTGCTAGATTTTCCTGCAAGAACATCAAAAGTTGCTTAAATGTTTGAAGAGCCTGTGGCGTAAAGCTGTGGGCTCTTTTTTTATTACAGGAGGAAGAACAAAGAAGAAGAGTCTAGTTAGTAGAAAACAAATGAAAGCTACAAGAAAGCACTTTCCCTAATAGTTAGAGAACATCCACTCGGGGCTATGTAATTTTAAAGGTTGTTTTGTAAAGCTAGTGATATTAAGTTCTTAAGGTTTAGTGTTTAATAACTGCTGTTCTATATTCATCTATTTTTGGGTACCATTAAGCGAGGCAAGTTTTCATTGAGATGAACCCAAGTCGCTTTATTTCTTATTTTGTTTCATTTGACCGTGTTTAGTTCCTGTGATTAAATACTACAGTTATGAAAAAAGAACTCGTCGAACAGCTCAGCAAAAAGTTTAATGATTATTCCCATGTTGATAACGACGTTGAATATTGGCACGCAAGGGAGTTGCAGCACCTTTTGGGTTATGACAGATGGGAAAACTTTGTGAACTCCATAGAAAAAGCAAAACTTGCATGTAAAAATTCAAACCACGACGTAATAGACCATTTTCGTGATATCACGAAAATGGTTGATATCGGCTCTGGGTCTAAAAGAGAAATAGCAGACATATTGCTAACTCGCTATGCATGTTATTTAGTAGCCCAAAATGGTGATCCTCAAAAAGAAGAAATAGCCTTTGCACAAACTTATTTCGCTATTCAGACCAGAAAACAAGAATTAATAGAGCAACGCATGGCAGAAATAGAGCGCCTTAAAGCAAGAGAAAAATTAACACAAACAGAAAAAAAGCTTTCTGGAATTATTTATGAAAGGGGAATCGATGATAAAGGTTTTGGCAGAATCAGAAGCAAGGGTGATAAAGCATTATTTGGTGGTCGTAGTACACAGGATATGAAAGACAAGTTTAATGTTCCTTCTAAAAGAGCGTTGGCTGACTTTTTACCCACTATTACAATCAAAGCAAAGGACTTTGCAACTGAAGTTACCAATGTCCAGGTTTTACAACAAAACTTGAAAACGGAAGACTCTGTTACAAATGAACATGTTAAAAACAATTTGGATGTGCGAAAGATACTAACGGAAAGAAATATTCATCCGGAGCATTTACCACCAGCAGAAGACATAAAAAAGGTGGAGAGAAAGGTTAAATCGGAAGAGAAAAAAGCTTTATCAGGTGGTAAGAAGAAAAAATAAAAGCAAACATGGCACAGTTTTCAAACTGTGCCATATTTGTGCCACAGACATGCCTTAATTGGCACAAACTTAGTGAAACTCAGTGAGACTAAAATTTTTAATAAGACATTGTTTTAATTGGACATTAGCAATGATTCTGTGTAGTTCTAAAATGCGCTGTAAGGCCTTGACGTGGTAGGGGTCGCAGGTTCGAGTCCTGCAGGACGCACCAGTCGCAATTTGCCTTTTAGCCTCTAACTTCGTCAGCTCGTAAAAACCTCCTCAACGTATGTTTGTATACGTTTGTGTCGGTTTTCCCTTGCTTCCTCGTTATATTCCAAAAATCAAATTGCTATTGCTTCTTGCCTGAAGAAAAAATACTCGCAATCTGAACATAGTATTTCTAGAAAATGTATTGCTTACGATTTAAATTTTACGAGAACAGTTGATTATGAAGTTAAATCCTTGGGCCAGTAGTTAATAGACTTTTCATTTCCTCACTGCGAGCGTAATAAAGAGCATCATGACCGTGAGTATCCTTAATGTTCTTATCTACTAGTTTATTAGAAAGCAAAACCCTTGCTGCTTTTACACTATCAGCAGTAGAAGCCCATATTAGAGCTGTGGATTTTGCCATGTTATCCACCATATTTATCTTTGCACCATTATCTAGCAGTAATTGAACTATTTCTGGATAGTTATTTAAAGAAGCGTACATCAGCGGAGTTAAACCTTTGCTGTCCTGCTCATTAACACTATCCTTATTAACTAATTTTGAAACAACGTTTATATCGTTGTTAACCACAGCATGCATTAATGGGGTTATACTTGGGTCTAGTTCTTGAGCGAATAAAAAAGAGGATAAAAACAATGTTGAGAACAAAAAAAACTTTTTCATTTAGTCAATTACGACAACAGAATTCTCTGAGCCATACCCATTGTTGATGTATTTGTTGGCAGTGCTATCGTTATACCAATTGTTATTACAAACATAACGGAACTGATGTTCTCCAGGAGTTAATTTTACAGTAACTCTCCATTTACCTTTAGTGCTTTTTTTAAGAGGGGTTTTTAGATAATTCCAATGATTAAAATCACCTGCAAGGTATACTTTTTCCTTGGTGTCATGATCAAATTCAAAAGTTACAGTTCCATCTTGTTTTACTATTGTCATATAAACCCTCCTAACAATTCATTCGTGGACTTATAACATATTACACTCGTGGTGTAAAGTGTTTGTTTGGGTTACATACATATGAGACTCTAACCCCTTATTTAATATATTACTTATCGGCGAGACGTTCCCTAAGCTG
>JAKIZQ010000083.1 GCA_022707945.1 Bdellovibrionales bacterium | reverse complement strand
TTTTGGTTTTGCACTTATAACCAAAGAGTTGGTCCACTTATCTGCTGTAACTTTAACGGAGTCCATCATACTGCCTTTTTGTCCAGCAATAGGTGCTGCTCCACCTTTATTAGTGATTATGGATGTTAAGGTCGTACTAAGATCTTCTGCCCTTGCATGTTTTAATTTATATACGTGTACATCACTTCCACCTTCCATCTCAAAATCAAGCTTGGACACCAATTCTTTTATTTTCCTGATACCAGCGTTGTTAGCAAGTACAACGATAGAATTAGTCCTATCGTCCACAAAAATATTGGAATACCTTTCTGCTCCCCTTATTATTTCTTGTTGTTGTGTGGTTGATCTAGCAGTAGGAAGTCTTCTTGTTGCAGTACCAGCAACTCCACCAGAAGAAGTCTGGAATAAAAGATTGGTTATTATATCTTTGATATCGTTGGCATCAGCATTCTTAACTGGAACAACAGCTAATTGAGCGTTGTAGCCTTTAACATCTATTAACGATACCATCTCTGCAAAATCGGATATTTGAGAACCTGTACCAGTAACAAGGATTGTGTTAGTATCATCTAATGCTTTAAGCTTAAGGTCTTTACCAAAGAAATTATCAGCAACTCTACCAGAACCTGTAAGATCTTTAACAAGATCACTAGCATTAAGATTCTTTAATTTAATTAGCTTGGTTATATACTCGTCATTACGTGGAAAGTAATCTCCCTTGTAGACAGTAACGCCGGAGCTGATATCTTTCTTTTCAACGATCTTAAGAAATTTTCCAGATTTAACAACTGCATATCCGTTGGAATCTAGAACTGTTAAGAATACATTATATGCTTCTTGTACTGATATAGGAGTTGGAGCGACTATTGTTATCCCTTTTTTAGAAGAAAGATTTTCGTTAACGATGAACCTTTTGCCCGTTAATTTGCTAATCTGTTTAGTAAGAGTAAGAACATCAACGTTGTTGAAATCAAAACTCTCTACTACCTTAGCACCAGATCCGGCATCAGCAGGTGTAACGACTATCTCGTTACCGGTCTTATTAACTGTTTGAGCAAACAGGACCGATGTAAAGGTAAATAATATCAAACAAACACGTAGCATAAACACCTCCGCCCTCATCTTATATCTACAAAGAACGACTTGTCTGCACCGTTCCTTTCTATCTTAAATTCTACTCTATTCATGGTCTGTAACTGTTGGAGCAACGACATAGCTGTTGCTGGATCTTTTATACTTATGCCGTTAACAGCCTTTATAACATCTCCATTTTGAGCTCCAAGTTTTTGATATAAACTACCAGGCTGTATACCAAAAAGTTTAAAGCCATTTATAATCCCATTCTCTATGTTAGGCACAGCCCTAGCTTGCGTTAAAAGATCGTTTATGTTCTCAAGATATTTATTAAGTTCTCTTCTTTCTATCATTACCTTATCAGAAGAAATCTGTTTAACACCAGAACTTGAACCAGTAGCAACTTGCACAGAATCACTATCGTCATCATCTTTCATCCCAATATATTCCAATTCGCCACTTGAAGTATTTCGTAGTATTACTTTCTTCCTTGCAATGTTAACGACTACAGCCTTTGAAAGTATAGTATCTCCTACTACAAAAGGTTCTATCTTCTTCTCGTTCTTAAGTTCTATTGCAGCAACAGATCTGCTTTGATCACTAAGCACTATCGTTCCTATAAGTTCTATATCTAACGATGACTTCCTATAAGCCTGAAGACTACCAGCACCCAGGATATCATCATCTGGTATCTCGTTCTTTGAGTTAAATATATTTCTAGATATTATAACGCTATAGTCATCTTCTTTGGACGTGCTTATAACATTATTTTTTGGTCGTGTTTCTTTTTTTATGACCTCATCGTCTGTATATTCTGTGTAAAGACCCACTGTTACAGCAAGTAGTTTTGCGTAGAAAAAAGCTATAAGAATAACCAACGAGACTGTAACCACAGCATGGATACGCTCGGCATCCTTAACAGAGAGCTTTGAAAAGTTAAAATAACCCGCCATTCAACATGAACTCCAATACCCCTGATATACCCAATATCAATATTATACAGTTAAGACATTATTAATAAAGGTTTTTATACAATGGCATTGATATTTAAGTTTATCATTACGAGTAATAAAACTTTAAAAGTCATTTAAAAAACATTAAGACGCTGAATAACTTAAACTATTGAATCCCAGCCACTATGGCTTTAAAATAGACAATTATGAAGGTATCTAATTTTGTATCTATGGCTAAAAAGTCCCAAGAAAAGCTAAAAGAGCTTGGTTGGCCCGCAGAACACATCTATCTTCTCGGTTATTCAGATCCAAAAGCTATTCCATCTTTAGTTTTCATTAGTTCCAAATATGACATGCTCAACATATATGATCGAGCAAGGTTATCAATACTAATACAACAAGGACCATTAAAATTTAATTATTACGTAATAAGTCCATCCAACATATTAAGTTCTTCCGGTCCAATAAGAAGGGATGATCTTTATAGAGCAGTAAAAATATATGGCAAGAAGCCACTGATGTTAAATAATATAGAATTCGCCTCAAGAAAAGATTTTGAATTCAGTCAAACCGCGACGGCATGATATAGATGATATAAAATGAAGATAGGTTTCACCGGAGTTCCACCATATAAAATAATAGAAAAATATAAGAACCTGTACCCAAATGCAGAGTGGACAGATTTAGATGTTCCTATTCGGAGTATTTCAAGATCTATAGCTGTTGATTATATACCAGAGACAACTTGCAGTATAATACAGACGATAATCAGTAATTCAATATCACTACATCCAGATTTAATAATAGCAAGTGTTGGTAAAGGAAAGTGTGATTCGATGTCTTTTATAATACCCATAATTAGACGCACACTTAAGGACGCTAAAATAATAGAGATAGAAAACCATGAACAAATGTCTCGTGGTAATCCTATCTGTACGTCGGACATCCCTTTAATAGAAAAATTCAACCTCATAACAGATACAGTTACAAATGGTCCCATAAAAAAAGAACTTAAAATATCAAAAGCAACGGCAGGATATTGGGGAGTTCCTCCTTATGATTACTCATTGCTTGAACTTTTCCCAAACAACACACATATATTTGGATGGACTAGATGTATGGAGAATGGAACACCCAACAACCTAGAGCTCGAACTTTATATAGATCACAAAATACCGACTGTCTTCTACTCACAAGCTTTTTGTGCAAAAAACATACTTGCAAAAGAGCTAGCAAAGAATAACAAAGGACTATATGTTGAGGTTGATGGGCCAATAGATAACAGCACAAAAGAAAAGATCAAAGCTTTTTTGGAGTTGAACAATTGTTTTTAATAGACGCTGGGACATCTTATATTAAAACACTAGACACTTCTTCTGGAGAAAAAAGTATATTCCCAGTAACAGATCGATCCTCATACATAGAATTAAAACCAGAAATAGTAACTGGGCATAACGCTTCACTCTTCAAAGGATCAGAAAAAGTGAGCGAACTTGTTGCTCTTGCAGAAGGAATTAGAACAATATCAAAGGAAGCTAATTTTATCGTCTTAGATATTGGTTCAAGAGACATGAAACTTGTTTCTTTTTATGAAAACAATTTTGAAAGATGTGACTGGAATACCTCTTGTGGAGCTATGATAGGATTTACCATAGAATTAATGATAAAATATTTTAATAAAGAATTAAAGAACATCCCCGATACAGACAAAAAATTGGATATTACCTGTGGACTACTTGGGATAACCAAATTTTTTGACGGGATATCTAAACAAGAAACCATAGAGGAGAATCTTTCAGCATTGATGAATGGCATGGCACATTATGCATGGCATTTTTCTGGAAAACCTGATCGTCTATATCTTTCTGGTGGACTAACACAAAACGACGTGTTCACAAAGCACATGAAAAAACTCATAAAAGAGTTGATAATATTAGATAGGTTCACACTGTTAGAAGGGTTAAAATTTAGAGTATCAAAAGGTCTTTAAGCTCATTATAATATCTTTTATCAGCACCAAGGTTCGATTTTATATATTCAGAGGCTTTTAGCCCCATCATCCTCGTTTTTTGAACATCCTCGGTAAGTTCATTTAATATTACATCGAATTCCTTTGAATCTTTGCCACTAAAAGCGCAATTTATTTTGATAAGTTCTTCTGCTTCTGGTGCATTAAAATAGAACGGACCAAAAAACACTGGTAGACCCATTATTGCAGGCTCCATAACATTATGGACGCCTGTAGAAAAAGCTCCACCAACATAGGCGAGCGTACCCGCCATGTACAATTCTGCCAAAGCCCCAACTTCATCAACTATCATAACCCTTGAACATTCAACACCACGTCGTACTTGACTAAGTCTTACCGGCTTAAAACTTTGGAAGTACTTCATGTAGTTCTCTACTCTTTTTTGCTCTGGTTCGTGAGGCACTAAAACCAGCTTCAAGTCTTTTCTTTTATAAAGCAACGTATGTAAAGGGTTTAGAATGTGTTTATCGTCTGCTTCCCATGTACTTCCACAAATAAGTGTAAAATTCTTCCTATAAACATCCAATAAAGATGCTGGTATTTTGTCTGACCTTATTGCGTTGTTGGCTCTAAAAGCCACCTGATCAAACCTTGTATCACCAAGTAGTTTTATGTTCCTGTGTTTAGGAGCTGTAATAGAGAACCTATTAACATCACTTTCTGATACAGCACCAATAAGATCCAAGGACCTGTAGACAGAATTATAGAATGACTGTCCTAATACATTTGAGTACCTTCTAGAACTCCTCTGCAAAGTTCCATCTATAAGAACTGTCTTAGCACCGTGTTTTTTTGCCGACCAAACTATATTAGGCCATATATCGAATTTAACAAAAACCACGACATCCGGATCAATGGTCTTAATTACTTTCTTGGAATTGGATATCGTATCCAAAGGTAGATAATCGTTAAAAGTCAGTCCAGATATCTTTGAAGCAGGCACTTTTGCCGAAGGACTAAAATATGTTAAAAATATCTCTATATCTTTATCGTTCTTCTCAAACAGTCTTATAACAGGC
>JAKIZQ010000082.1 GCA_022707945.1 Bdellovibrionales bacterium | reverse complement strand
CACTCCATACCTGCCCTCTATCCTATCCACTGCTGGACTAAAAAGATATGCAAAAACTGCAGAAAGCAATGCTGGACCCAAAAGTCCTGGAACAAAGATCACGACAGCTATAGTGAACAATATTACAGCTATAAGAAAATAAAACCTTAGGGCAACTTCTCTTTCTTCTCTGTTCTTAAATAAGATCATTTGTTTAACCTCGCTAATCTATCAGCAAGGATATGAGATACATTCAACAAAATCTTACTCGCAAGGCCGGGACGTTGTTTTACAATATCTAAAAGATCAGGTCTAAAAAAACTCAACACTACACTTGGCTCCATGGCTTTTGCAGAAACAAGTCTTTTATCATTAACGTCGGTCAAAGCTGATTCACCGAACAGTTCTCCAACACCAAGTTCCTCTATTACCTTGAACTGTTTTTTTTCTGCACCTGTATTCTTGTCTATATAAAGGTCCTCTGTTTCAAGCATGACCTTGCCAGAAATAACTATATAAGCCCCTGCCCCAGATTGTCCTTTTTGGAATATGTATTCACCAACGTTATAATTCCTTACATGAGAAAGGTTGTGGACCACAGAAAGCTCTCTACTTGAAAGGCCATCAAACAAAGGGTTTTTAGATATAACATCTGTTACTGTATCTTTTACCGACAAAAATGACTTCATAAGCAGTTCCCTCCACATTTATGAACCTATATCACAAAACAGGCCAACTCAATATTGCATTTTGATTACTATGGTGGTACCAATTCTTAGGTAAATTAAACAGCAAGAGGGGCAAGATGAATATACTTAAGTTCCTAAGACCAGCATTAATGCTAATAGTGTTAGCTACTAGCTGTGCATTAGCTATCATAGTCTCTCCATTAAGATTGATAGGCATAAACCTTGACTATCCAGTTATGAACAACTGGGCAAAAATAACACTATGGATATACGACATTAAGGTAAAAAAGCTGGGTTCAAGTTCTAATGAGCCTGCAATTATAACCACAAACCATATTTCATACTGGGACATATTAACTCTTTCAGCCTCTTACAGAACTTTCTTTGTATCAAAGGCATCTGTTAAGAATTGGCCATTGATAGGTTGGGGAGCAAGATTTGTACGAACAGTGTTCATAGAAAGAGAAAAAAAGATTTCTGCAATAGATGTTCTTAACAGAAAAGCCGTTGCCTTACTTAACAACAACGACAGTGTGGTAATGTTCGCAGAAGGGACTACCTCTATAAACCCATGCTTACCATTTAAGAGTGGTGCTTTTCATATGTCATTTACCACCAACAAACCCATAAAACCTATCGCTGTATATTATAGTAGAATGGATTATATAAGATGGATAGACGATGATTCTTTTGTACCTCATCTACTCAAAATGACAAAAGCCCCACAAATAATATGTTATATATATGAAATGCCTTTCATCTATCCAAAAGATTTTAAGAACGCCAACGAGATGAAAGATGCGTGTCAAAAAATGGTACAGGAAAAAATAGATTATATAAAAAAAGAACTGGTCGGTGACAAATAATGTATAAGATATTCGACAGGGTAGGAATAGCTAACACCGAACAAGAAATGGATGAACTATATAAGTTAAGGTATGAAATATTCAATGTAGAACTTGATGAAGGCATTAAAGAGAACGAATTAATCCAAAGAGACATAGATAAGTTTGACTCACACTGTGATCATCTTATAGTAAAAGATAAAGAAGATAAAATAATCGCAACTTATAGAATACATCCTAGCTGGAAAATGCATAACGAAGGGTTTTATACTGCAACTGAATTTAATATTTCCAAACTTGGACTAGAAAAAAGAAGGGCCATAGAAGTTGGAAGAGCCTGCGTGCATCCAGATCATAGAGGCAACAACCTCATAATAGCTTTACTCTGGGCGGCAATAAGAAAATACTGTGAAGAAAACAAGGTAGAGGTTTTATTCGGGGTGGCAAGTATCCCAAGATGTACTCAAGAAGAATTATCGTCTTTGTACTATGACATGGTCCAAAGAGGATTTCTAATAGACGACGGTAGTGTTACACCTCTTCCTGATCAAAAAGCAGAGATATTAAAAAACCCTCCTAAAGAATACAGAAAAGAGTTACTCGGCAGTTTAATAAAAGGTTATATGAAAATAGGGGCAAAACTTATTGGAGCTCCAGTGTTTGATCCTATATTCAGATGTTATGATTTTTTTGTTCTATTAGAGATGAATGCTGTTAATTGGGATTATGTAGATTCATTTTCAAGATTATTAAGATTAGACCAAAAAAATTAAGAGTTCTTTTTATCTATATTATGTATTTTGTGTTTTAATGCAGACCAAAAATCCATTCTCTTTTTTATGTCTTTTTCAAAACCAAATTTACCCGGTCTATAGAAGGTCTTGTTCCTAATAGTATTTGGCAGGAACTCTTGACCAGAAAAACCATAGTCGCTATCGTGATCATATTCATACCCTTCTCCATAACCAAGGTCTTCCATCAATTTTGTAGGAGCATTTCTTATATTAAGAGGAACTGGTTCGTTTCTAGTATCTTTAACCGCCCTCTCTACAGATTTAACAGCCATATATATGCTGTTAGACTTTGGGGCTGTAGAAAGATACAGCACACATTGTGCTAAAGCGGTATTACATTCAGGATAACCCAAAAAGTGCACAGCATCCTTTACAGCAACTGCTTGCACTAAAGCATTGGGATCAGAAAGGCCAACATCCTCGCTGGCAAACCTTATTAACCTTCTTGCTATATACAACGGGTCTGCTCCACCCTCTATCATTCTTCCTAACCAATAAAGTGCGGCTTGAGGATCTGAACCACGCATGGACTTATGTAATGCAGATATAAGATTATAGTGTTCTTCTCCACCCTTGTCATAAGCTATCTTTCTAGAGCTTACAGCCTCTTTTATTATCGATATTGATATTTGCCTCTTACCATTTTCACCGGCTTTAACTCCCAAACAAGCAAGTTCTAAGGCATTCAGGGCTGTTCTTACATCACCATTAGAAATATTAACTATAAAATTAAAAGCATCTTCTGGTAACTCCACATCAAAACTGCCAAGTCCCCTTTCCTTATCAGACAAAGACCTTCTCACTATTTCTGCAACATCTTCATCTGTAAGTGGCTGAAGCACATAAACCTGACACCTGCTAAGCAAAGCACCTATTACTTCAAAAGAAGGATTTTCTGTTGTAGCACCAATTAGCGTTATAGTTCCTTTTTCTACATGAGGGAGAAGAGCATCTTGTTGAGCCTTATTGAACCTGTGTATCTCGTCTATGAAAAGTATTATATTATTACCGCCAGCACGAACGCTTTGCTCCGCTTCATCAACTATCTGTCTTACCTCTTTAACTCCCTGCAATACTGCACTAAAAGAAACAAAAGGTTTATCGGCAACACTGGCTATAACGTGTGCCAAAGAAGTTTTTCCACAACCCGGAGGTCCCCAAAAGATACAACTGCCAAGAGTGCCTTCCTCTACTGATCTTCTAAAAAGCTTTCCTTGAGAGGTAAGGTGCTCCTGCCCCACGTATTCATTAAAATTCCTCGGTCTAAAACGTTCAGCGAGTGGAACACTTATATTCTTATTGTTACTCTTCATTATTCCATTGGATTGGTCATCAGTACCTTTTGATCTGGTTCTATTATACCAAGTCCACCTTTCTGCTTTATAAGACGTTGTAGTTCTTTTATTCCCGGATCTTCCCTGAACTTTAATCTATATGTAGTACCGGAAACCAATTTTATTTCATCTAATATATGTGGAGCAAACACGTCGTGTAGCTTTTCTGGGTCTACACCCTTTTGTGTTTTAACTATGTAATATATGTGCTCTGAATTGCTTTCATCTTTAGGTTTTTGTGAAAAAGCCCAAGTACTACCGAATGCAACCAAGAGCACGGTTATAGTTATAATATATCTACGTAACATGGCTACCCCCTTGTTTTTTAAGAGTAAAGCCAGTGTACCAAAGATTACACAAATAAAGAACAAAATAAGACGTCGGCCTAAGCCTATATAATCACTTGACATTGTTGTTTTTAGTGTGTTCTTTAGGGGGGTATAAAACCATAGAGGGGAATTAAAATGAAAAAGGTTTTTTATTTGAGTATTTTGTCCTTAATGCTCTGCTTTTCATGTGCAGATGACAGACAAAAGAACAACACTCTCAATCTATATCTTTCAGAAATAATACCGGGAGTAGATCCTATAACAATAAGGGATAGACACTCTCACGAAATAGCCAGACAGATCTACGACGGTCTATACGAATATAATTATGTTAAATCATCTTTCCAGCTTTATCCTGTATTAGCAGAAGCCATGCCCGAAGTAAGCAAAGATGGCCTTACATACACTATAAAATTAAAAAAAGGTGTTAGATTCTCAGATGACCCTTGTTTTAAGAACAACAACGGAAAAGGCAGAGAATTAGTTGCTGACGACGTAGTTTATTCATTAAAACGAAGTATTGTTACACCAGAGACCCAAAGTATGTTCTTCTCAATGGCACTTGTTGAGATAATCAAAGGTGCAGACGAATTCAAAAAGAATTCAGCAGGAAAAAAAGATCTGGGTATAAACGAAGAAATAGAAGGTCTTAAGGCATTAGATAAATATACAGTTCAATTCAACCTAAAGAAAACCGCCTCCTTTTTTCCTGTAATATTAATTAGACCAAATGCTTTCATTGTCCCACGAGAAGCAGTTGAATATTATGGTACAGAATTCAAATATCACCCTGTTGGTTCTGGAGCTTTCATGGTTCAGAATTGGGAAAAGGACACTGAAAAAAATCTAAAGATATCATTGGTAAAAAACCCAAATTATAAACATGGTAAATTCCCTAGTTTCGATGGATCGCCAGATGAAGACACCACCCTTTTGAGATATGCAGGAAAAGAAATACCCTTTATGGATAAAATCGTCTATCACGTACTTTTAGACGATGCTCCAAGATGGATGAACTTTAACAAAGGTCTTATAGACATAGTTATACTGGATAAAGATAGTTATTTTGATGCATTCCCTACCAGCGGGAACCTTTCTAAGAGTTTAGAGAATAAAGGA
>JAKIZQ010000081.1 GCA_022707945.1 Bdellovibrionales bacterium | reverse complement strand
GAAAAAGAATTCAAAGAAAAACAGACCATGCTTAAGGCTAAAGAAGAAGAGATTAAAAAGATCACAGATAATTATCGTAAACAACAGTCAGCTATGAGCGAACAAAAAAGAGCGCAAAAGGAACAAGAGATACAGGGAAAAATGATGGAATTCCAAAACACTATGCAACAGGCTCAGATGCAGATGCAACAAAGAGAAATGCAACTTACAAAACCTATTGTAGAGTCATTAAGAACTACTATCAAAGAAGTTGCTGAAAAGAGCAAACTTGAACTTGTTTATGAGAAGAATCAAAGCGGTATCTTTTATTCAAAAGATGCTAAAGACATTACCAACGACGTTATAAAGAGGTATAACGAAGTACACAAATAATGAAAGTACAGGATATAGCCAAACTTTACAATGCTGAGGCCTTTGGTGACATAAATTCAGAGGTCTTAACCGTTGATGAACTTTGCGGGAAGAAGAGCTCCGCTCTTGGCTTCATAGGCGAGGAACAATATCTTAAGCAGTTGATCAGCTCAACAGTTAAGGTGGTTTTGGTCGAGAATAACCTTAATAACAAGTTGCTTGATGAATGGTTAGCCATAGATTCTGAAAGAGCATACATAAAGGTCAAACACGCCTATAGGGTCTTTATAAAACTTACTTACAAATTGCTTAGCAAAGATGAATTAGAGATACAACCACCTCTTGAACAAAGAAAGGAATACCCTGGAGTCTATTTTGGTAGAAACGTTATTATAGGTAAGGATGTAAAGATCTTCCCTGGAGTTGTTGTAATGGACAACTGTACGATAGGGGATTTGAGCATAATTTATCCTAATGTAAGTGTATATAAGAACACAAGGATAGGTAAGAGGGCAATAATAGGTTCTGGTACCGTTCTCGGTTCTGATGGTTTTGGATTTGTAAAGGATGAGGATGGGAGTCTATTAAAAATTCCGCATCTTGGCGGTCTTGTTATAGAGGACGACGTAGAAATTGGTTCTAACACCAGCGTAGACAGGGGTACTTTGGGTGATACTTTGATAAGGAAAGGTACAAAGATTGATAATCTTGTACAGGTTGCACACAACTGTATACTTGGAGAGAACAACATACTCTGTGGAATGGTTGGTCTTAGTGGTAGTACAGAGTTTGGCAATAACGTTATCATGGGTGCTAATTCTGGTACCAAAGGTCATATTAAAATAGGCGATAATTGTATAGTAACAGCAAGGACCAGTGTTTCAAAAGACCTTAAACCTGGGAGTGAGGTAAAAGGTATATATCCAGCACGCCCTATAGCAGAAGAACTAAAGATACAAACACTGGTTGGAAAACTTCCAGAGTTGTACGAAAGAATAAAGAAGTTAGAGAAGGGAGAAAAGTAATGATCAAAAAAGAAACAGTAAGACCGGGGAAAAATTTTAGTCTAGAGAGAGTGATGTCTGTGTTACCACACAGGGACCCGTTCCTACTAATAGATTCAGTTGATGAAATAATAGATACTGTTCCGGGACAAAAAAAAGGCAGGAAAATAATAGCTACAAGAAAAATAAAAGACGACGAATTCTATTTTAAGGGTCATTTTCCGGGTAAACCAGTTATGCCGGGAGTGCTTATGGTAGAGACTATGGCTCAGGTCGGCGCTTTTGGTATGTACGACTACGACGACCATGGACCAGATTATGCAGTTCTTTTTCTTGGTTGCGATAATGTAAGGTTTAGAAAAGTGGTTACACCGGGTATGACAATAAAAATAGAGGTTGATGTTGTAACTTATGCGCCTTCAAGATCAAAATTTCACGGTGTAGTTAAGGATGCCAATACAGGAGAGCTTTGTTGTGAAGCTGATATGATAGCTGCATCTGGTACACTTGCAAACAGGGGGTAATGGAATAATGTCAAAGATACATTCAACTGCGATAGTCGATAAGAATGCAAAATTAGCTAGTAATGTAGAGGTTGGTCCTTATTGTATAATAGGTCCTAATGTAGAGATAGGTGAAGGTTCTATACTTGTTTCACACGTCGTCGTTGATGGCCACACAAAGATTGGTAAGAATAATCGTATTGCACCGTTCGCTTCAATAGGGCAACCACCACAGGACCTTAAATATAAGGGAGAACCTACTCGTGTAGAGATAGGGGACAACAATATAATAAGGGAATATGTTACTATAAATTGTGGAACCGTTGGGGGACACGCCGTAACTGTAGTCGGTAATAATAATATGTTAATGGCCTATTCGCATGTAGCACATGACTGTGTAGTTAATAATAATGTTGTAATGGCAAATAACGTGTCTTTAGCAGGGCATGTCGTTATAGAGGATTATGTTGTGCTTGGTGGTTTTACAGGAGTTACACAATTCAATAGAGTAGGAAAACATGCTTTTATTGGAGCGTATTCATTAATACGACAGGATTTTCCACCATTTTTTACAGGTAAGGGGCTGGATGATTTTAGTGTGCAGTCTGTTAATGCAGTAGGACTTTCTAGACGTGGTTTTTCTGAAGAAACAGTTAGGGAACTAAAAAATGCGTACAAGTTATTATATGTGAAAAAGGGGCTTGTTCTTAAAGACGCTGTTGATAAATTAAAAGAACAGGCAAAGGACAGTGCAGAGCTTGCATATCTTTTGGATTTCATTCTAAGCAGTAAAACAGGTATAGTGAGGTAAGAATGTTAAGAGCAGGGGTCATAGGTGTTGGTCATCTTGGAAGATTCCACGCACAAAAATATTCTGACATGGACGGCGTTAAACTCGAAGGTGTTTATGATACTAACGCTGATAGAGCAAAGCTTGTTGCAGAAGAATGTAAGACTAAGGTCTTTACTACAACAACAGAGCTCCTTGATAATGTAGACATTGTTAGCATAGCTACTCCAGCTACTAATCATCACAGCGTAGCCAAAGAGGCTTTAACAAAAGGTATTCATTGTTTAATAGAAAAACCTTTCACTAGGACCGTAGAAGAAGCAAAAGACCTTATGAACATAGCCTCAAAACATAATGCCAAGATACAAATAGGTCATCTTGAACGTTTTAATACAGTGATGAGCGGTGGAGCGGATCTTTTTAAGGACCCAAGGTTCATAGAGTGTCAAAGACTTGCTCCTTTTACAGCAAGAAGCACAGATATAAATGTAATATTGGACCTTATGATACATGATATAGATTTGGTTCAAGGAATAGTTAAAAGTCCTATAAAAGACATAGACGCTATAGGAGTTCCAGTACTTACCGATAAAGTTGACATAGCCCATGCAAAGATAGAATTTGAGAATGGGGTTATGGCAAATCTTACAGCAAGCAGAATATCACAAAAAGTTTTTAGAAAGATGAGATTGTTCCAACGTTATAGTTATGTTGGTCTTGATTTCCAAAAAGGTGATGTAGAAGTATTTGAGAGAGTGAATAAAGATGGTTCTTTCCATATAGAAGGTAAGACTATGCCATTTGGTAGCACAGATGCATTAAGAAAAGAGATAAGTGCCTTTGTTTCGTCCGTAGGGGATAATAGTCCAGTCGCTGTAAGTGCCGAAGATGCTCTTTTAGCGCTACAGACAGCATACAAAATAATAGAGAAAATAGAATTTAGAATGGTAAATTTATGAAACGCGTCCTTATTTCGGCAGGAGAAGCTTCTAGCGATGTTCATGCCGCAAATTTGGTGCGAGCTTATTGTGATACCTATGGTACTGATGTTAAATTTTCTGGTCTTGGTGGAGAAAAATTAATATTTACAGGTAACTTTACTCCAGAATATTATAACAGGGAATTTGCAGTATCTGGTCTTGTAGAACTTGGGACCAGGATACCTTTCATATACTCAGCCTTAAAACATTTTAAGAGGATGGCTAGTTTTGGGGCTTATGACGCCGCTGTCCTTTTGGATTACCCAGATTTTAACATGCCACTGGCAAAGCATCTTATGAAATGTGGTATTCCAGTAATATATTACATAAGTCCACAAGTTTGGGTGTGGAGAAAGTCCAGAGCAGAAAAATTAAAAGCAATCAGTAGCGAGATACTTACTATCTTTCCTTTCGAGAAGGATTTTTATGCAGGACGAGGGATAGATGTTAAATATGTTGGACATCCTTTAATAGATGAACTGAATGCTTATAAAAAAAGAGTGGATCTTTCTTCTATAAGGGATGAATTCAAAATATCAAAAGAACAGAAAGTCATAGCCGTACTACCAGGCAGTAGACATGGAGAGATAAAATATATACTTCCTATCATAGAAAAGGTCTGTTCCATAGTTAAGGATAATTACAGTGGAGAACTTAAGTTTTTGATGCCAGTAGCACCAACATTAAAGAAAAATGATATTTGTTTTACTAATCCATCAAGCAAAAATTTGATACAGATAATAGAAGGTTCTCGATCTTATGATGTTTACTCTTTAAGTGATTATGCCGTTCTTGCTTCTGGAACAGCAACTGTGGAAGCGGCCCTTTTTGGTGTTCCTATGAGTGTTGTATATAAAGTTTCACCTGTATCCGCTTTTTTATTCCGTCATTTTGTTAGATACAAAGACCCTATAGGGATGGTCAACCTTTTACTTGGTAAAGATACTGTTAAGGAGTTCTTTCAAGAAAAGGCTGATCCTGAACTTATTGCAAGAGATGTCCTTGCTTATTTGAAAGATGACAATGCTCGTCTTAAAAAGAGTAACGAACTTAAAAAAATACACGAGCTTCTTTATACTGGTAACAGTGCATCAAGTAATGTTGCACAGATATTATCAAAGTATCTATGAGGTGTAATTGATGCTTAGACGTGTATTAGCATTTGTCTTTAAATATATAATAAGAATTAGGATGTTTTTCTATGATAAGGGGATATTTAAAAAAGTAAAAGTCCCTGCAAAAGTTATATCTGTAGGTAACATTAGTGCTGGTGGGGCTGGAAAAACACCTCTATCAATATGGATAACTCAAGAACTTTCTGAACGTGGTCTTAAAACAGCGTTGCTGGAGAAAGGTTACAAAAGTCCTTTAAAAAGGGATGAGATACTAATACTGGATCCTGAAATTAAAAGACCAAGGACAGATATAATAGGTGATGAGGCATCTATGGCATTAAGGAATCTAAGAACAGGCTCCTTATTGTGTGTTTCCAAAAGTAAGAGC
>JAKIZQ010000080.1 GCA_022707945.1 Bdellovibrionales bacterium | reverse complement strand
GTGGAGAGTATTTATCTTTAAATCTCTCCACGAGTTCTCTTGATTTAATTACTCGTCCTGAAGTTTTTTTAAAAGTTCCTTTTCCAGAACTAGTTCTCCGACACAGCGTTCAAGAACATGGACTTTCTTTTCTAGATTTATTTCTCTTTGGCTTCTACCGTCTTTACCAAATAATCCTTCTTTACCTCGGGCAATGAATAACTCTCTCCATTCGTAATATAAAGAAGGACTTACGTTGTTTATCCTGCACAAAGTTGTTATTGGAACTTGCTTAGATAGTCCCATTAATACCAACTCCACTTTCTCTTCCACTCTCCAATAAATCTCATTGTTTCTTTGTACAACGTATTGCTGGTACTGCTTTTCATCGGTTTTAGCCATACTGCTCTCCATTTTTCACCCCCTTTTTAACACATCTTCATGTGCCGATTAAAGTCAAAAAGTCTCCGGATTAACTTTTCAACGGCCTAAAGGGGAGCAGTATAATATGCTAATATCTTAATATGAAATTTAAAATTTTAATTTTGATCTTGATCCTTTCACCATTTTCTACTTTTGCTAAGACCAAAGATACTGCATGCTATTTTAATACTATTGAGTTTTCTCAAATATCAGGTAGTAAAGATAAACCTAAGAATTCTTATGAGTTTTCTTTTACTAGCAATAATAGAATAGATAAATCTGTTTATGATAAAGAAGATTCCGTAAATCAAAATAGAGCTAAACAGTTCTCTGAATTTAGTTTTAAGATAACAAAACACAAAGTATTCTTTTCTAAAGATGCTAATGGTAAATATACTCTGACCTTTAATATTAGTCATTTTAATGAAAAAGATGAATTTCTTTTTGCGATAGAAGGCAAGTATGAAGGTTACAAGGATGATAATATAAAAGCCAATTGGATAACAGACAATGGTTTTAATGACAAAACAGAACGATTACAAATTAACTACTCTGACTTTATTTTGTTCACGGATAAAAAAGAACCATATGATGAGAAAGGCAATGTATTGGCAGAAAAGACTCTTGTAACAAATATAGCAGTATTAGCCCAAGACTCATATAGAGGATGTTTTCTTAATATTTTCTTCAAACCAGCACTTTATGGAATACTTACAAGTATTCACTATGAAAAAGATAAATTATAAAATAAATTAGTTAATCAATTTTAGATGATCTAAGTTTTATGGAACATAACAGAATATTAAAAGCCACAAAAGAACTTGCTATACTAGCCTCACCAATAGCACTTGGTCAGATAAGCCATATGTTGATAGGTGTTGGAGACGTATTTATAGCGGCAATACATGGTACTGTTACCGTTGCTGCTATCGGTATAGCTAACAGTATTGGCCATCTTATTTTTCTTATAGGATTGGGCCTTTTACTTGGTATATCTCCAACTCTTGCAAGAAAAAGGGGACAAGCTGAACAAATAAAAGACTACTTTTATACCTGTGTAGTTTATTCTCTGTTGATAGGAGTTGTTTTTTCGTCGCTAACGATGCTTTCCACATATATAGTACCACTACTTGGTTTTGAAAAGCATTTGGTCCCAGTAATAAACGATTATCTGTTCTTGGTGAGTTTTTCATATATAGGTGCTTATATTTTTAGTGCAGTTAAGGAGTATCTTCAGGCATCAGAAAAAGTTATTATACCCAATACGATATCTTTGATAGCGGTTCCTCTCAATGTGATTTTAAATTATCTATTCGTGTTCGGTGTTGGATTTATACCAGAGTTTGGTGCAAGAGGACTTGCTTATGCGACCATAATAACAAGGACACTGATGGGAGTGTCTGTTTTTATTTATGCACTAAGGTTTGATAAAGTGACATTCTCTATAGTAAAGAATTACGCAAGACACGTGTTCAAATTCAGTATTCCAATATCCATGAGTATTTTCATAGAAGTATTAGCGTTTAGTGCTGTTATGATACTCATTGGAAGGATAGGCCATGTTTATGCCGCTGTTCACAGCATAGCATTAACCCTTAGCTCTACTACATTCATGATCCCACTATCAGTATCTAGCGCTGTGTCTGTTAAAATATCTTATTTTAATGCAAGACATAAAAAAGAAAGAGTATTGGATTTTATAAAAGCCAGTCTTTTTGTATCAATGAGCTTTATGGCTATTGCAGGAATATTTATGTATTCATTACCAAAGACGATATTAAGCTTTTTTACTCCAGATCCTAGTATCATATATATTGGGATACCGATTATATTTGTTTGTGCTTTATTCCAAATATTAGATGGTGCTCAGGTTACCTTGTCTGGTATATTAAGAGGTTTGGGAATAACAAAACCAACTTTCTTTATTGTTGCAACAGGCTATTGGATGGTTGGTATACCATTGGGTTATTACTTGGGAATTTATAAAAGCATGAATGTGCTTGGTTTTTGGATAGGAATAGCAGTAGCTCTTTCTTTGATAGCATTGATGTTGTTCATTTATTTGGGACGTAAACTAAATAATTTGACATTTGCTGGTCCTAAATTAGAATCCAATAAAAATCCCTAGGTGAAAAAGTGATCGTTCCCGCAAAGTTGATTCTAGAAGACCAAACAACATTCAACGGTATCTCTTTTGGTTTTAATGGATCTAGTTCTGGAGAAGTTGTTTTTAACACGGGAATGGTCGGATATACAGAATCACTTACAGACCCGTCGTATAAAGGCCAGATACTTACCTTTACATATCCTTTAATAGGCAACTATGGTGTTCCATCTAGCGAATATTTTGAATCAAACAAGATAAACGTTTCTGGTCTTATTGTTAGCGATTATTCTTTCGAATATAGTCACTGGAATGCAAAAATAAGTCTTTCAGAATGGTTGGTGGAACAAAAAATACCGGCCATATACGATATAGATACTAGAGCCCTTACTAAAATATTAAGGGAAAAAGGTACGATGGTAGGTAAGATCGTTGTAGGTAACAGTGATACTGCTTTCTACGATCCAAACAAAGATAATCTTGTTAGTCTTGTAAGCACTAAGGAAAAGATTATCTATGGAGATAAGAACAGTAAAATAAAAGTTTTACTCGTTGATTGTGGTGTTAAGAATAATATCATTCGTTGTCTTGTTAAAAGAGGTGTTTGTGTAATAAGGGTCCCTTGGGACCATGACCTTAATAAAGAGGATGCAAACGCAATATTCATATCTAACGGACCTGGTGATCCAAAAAAATGTGAGTCGACTATAATTAATCTTAGAGCAGCTATTAATGAAAAAAGACCGATCATGGGTATTTGTCTTGGTAATCAGTTGTTAGCTTTAGCCGCTGGGGCGAACACCTATAAGCTAAAATACGGACACAGAAGCCAAAATCAACCTTGTGTTGAAGTAGGCACTAAACGTTGTTACATAACTTCTCAAAACCATGGTTTTGCCATAGAGGATAAAACGTTACCAGAAGAGTGGGCTCCATTATTTGTTAATGCGAATGATGGAACTAACGAGGGTATTAAACATTTAAGTAAACCTATTTTTTCTGTTCAATTCCATCCAGAAGCATGCGCTGGTCCAAAAGATACTGAATTCTTATTCGATAAATTCATAGAGATGATAAAAAGATGAAATATAAAAAAATATTAATACTTGGTTCTGGTGGGTTAAAAATAGGACAGGCAGGGGAATTTGATTATTCTGGTTCTCAGGCGATAAAGGCAATTAAAGAAGAGGGCATAAAAACTGTTCTTATAAATCCAAATATAGCGACTATACAAACTACAGAAGGTTTGGCTGATACGATCTATTTCTTGCCTGTTACTCCAGAATTTGTAGAAAAAGTAATAGAAAAAGAAAGACCAGACGGCATACTACTTGCTTTTGGTGGACAAACAGCACTTAACTGTGGCGTAGAATTACACGAACTTGGTGTTTTGGAAAAATATGAAGTTAAAGTTCTAGGGACCAGCGTAGAGGTAATTAAAAACACAGAGGACAGAGATCTTTTTGTTAAATGTCTGAACCAGATAGGAGCTAAAAGTCCAAAAAGTTTTGCTACAAAAAATGTTGAAGATGCAGTCAAAAGCGCAGAGCAAATAGGTTATCCAGTCATGATCCGTGTGGCTTATGCATTGGGTGGTAGGGGCTCTGGCATATGTAAAGATAAGGATGAATTAATTCGTCGTTGTAGAGAAGCTTTTTCTGCCGCTCCTCAGGTACTTGTAGAAGAATGGTTGGGTGGCTGGAAAGAAATAGAGTACGAGGTTGTAAGGGATGCTTATGATAACTGTATAACAGTATGTAACATGGAGAACTTTGATCCACTTGGCATACATACTGGAGAAAGTATAGTAGTTGCTCCGTCCCAAACTTTAAGCAATTCTGAATATCATAAACTAAGGAGCATTTCTATAGACGTAATAAGGCATCTTAATATTGTCGGTGAATGTAATATACAATTTGCTTTTGATACTCGGTCAGAGGATTACAGGATAATAGAGGTTAATGCTCGTCTTTCAAGAAGTTCTGCTCTTGCTTCAAAAGCTACAGGTTATCCTCTTGCATTTATAGCTGCAAAAATAGCCTTGGGATATTCTTTGACAGAGATAAGTAATAGTATAACTAAAATTACTAAAGCTTGTTTTGAACCTGCCCTTGATTATCTAGTAGTTAAAGTTCCACGATGGGATCTAAAAAAATTCAAATCTGTAGATACTCGTCTTGGCAGTGAAATGAAATCTGTTGGCGAGGTAATGAGCATAGGAAGGAGTTTTGAAGAAGCTCTTCAAAAGGCCTTGAGAATGATCGGAATAGGAATGCACGGACTGACACAGAACACTATAGCGTTTGAACAAATAGATAAAGAACTTGAACAGCCAACGGACAAAAGAGTATTTGCAATTGCAGAAGCTTTAAAAGGTTCTTGGACTGTGGACCAGATACACGAAAAGACAAAGATAGATAAATGGTTCCTGTATAAATTGAAGAACATCATAGATACAGAAAAGGAACTACAAAAGAACGAGATCAACAAAGATCTTTTGATGAAAGCAAAAAAACAGGGTTTTAGCGACTATCAAATAGCAAAGGTAAAGAATACGGACCTTCATCATATTAGAAGTTTAAGAAAAGAATTAGATATTACACCTTATGTAAAACAAATAGATACCTTAGCCGCAGAGTATCCTGCCTATACAAATTATCTATATACCACATA
>JAKIZQ010000007.1:15342-18118 GCA_022707945.1 Bdellovibrionales bacterium | reverse complement strand
CGTTATGTATATATCGGGTTTACGCTCTATCATTTTTGTTCCCCTCCAAACCTATCTTTATCAGTTCATCTAATAATTCAACATAATCAACGCCAATATATGCAAACAATTTTGGATACATACTAATAACGGTAAACCCAGGTATAGTGTTTACTTCGTTAAAGAACACTTTTCCTGTATCTTTATCAATAAAAAAATCTACTCTGGACATACCAGAACACCTTAATGCTTTAAATATCTTGCTTGCATAGGACTGAACTGTTGCAAGAATATCTTCACTAATCTTTGCTGGGATAGCAAGCGTTGCGCCATCTTTGTCTATATATTTAGCATCATAATCATAAAATTCATTTTTTGGAATTATCTCTCCGGCAACACTTACTTTTACTTTTCCATTCCACTTTCCAAGAACAGCAACTTCTATTTCTCTTGCATTAATAGCCTGCTCGATAATTACAGAATCAGAGAAATCAAATGCATGGTTTATAGAATCGAGTAAATCCTCTTGTTTTTTCACTTTGCGTATTCCACAAGACGAGCCAGAGGCCGTTGGTTTTACAAAACAAGGAAAACCAATTTTGCTACTAATATCTTCAATATTTATTTCTTTTTTGTTATTAATGTATATCCATGGAACAACTTGTATGCTCATCTTTTCCGCTATTATTTTGGTTAAATCTTTATCCATGCCAACTGCAGAAGCCAATGTCCCACAACCAACCAACGGATAATTAAGAGATTCCAAAAGCCCCTGAAATTTACCATCCTCACAATTATCGCCATGGATTACTGGAAAAAATATATCTACATTTATTTCTTGTTCACCATTTCTGTCGTTAAAATATAGACATGGTTTTTTGCCCGGTTTTATATGACAAGGATACCAATCATCGTCCTTAAGTTTAAAAGAATCTATACTGCCTGTCTCTGTATAAAAGGTTTTATCCCCATAATACATCCATTCGCCAGTTTTTTTGTTAATACCTATACTAAGAACATTATATTTCTCTCTATCTAAATTATTAAAGACAGAAGAAGCAGACGCAACAGATATAGTGTGCTCAGGAGAAACACCTCCACAGACTACACAAACACTCAATTTATTATTTTGTGATCTTTTCATTTATTATACCAAGAACCTTGTCTCTGCTGTTTGTTGCCTTAGATCTAAGGTCTTTTATCCTTTCGTTTATTTGTTTCTTAAAAGACTCATCCTTTATGTTTGGTATGTTTATCATAACATTAAGTACAGCTCCTTCGAACCCGGCATACGCCATTAAAGCACCAACGCCAACGTCGCTGGCAGAATTTGGATTACCTAGTTCAGCTACAAGGTCCATGTTTGACAAAACGTTAACACATCTTTGTGCCGTCTCAAGTGGTACCATCGTTGCTTTTTTATATCCATCCTGTATAGCTTTTTCTCTTTCATCCTTTTCTTCTTCGGTTCCCTTTGGCATTCTCATTGCAGTAAGCACATCATTAAAAGCTTCAGTGTCAAGGTCCACTGCTTTTTTAAGGAACTCTAGCTCTGTTATTATTTTATCTGAAGCTGAACACAACTTATCAAGTGTATGTTCAAAACCTTTTTTTGCAGGAGTAAGGGCCGCCACCATAGTAGTAAGACCTGCACCAAGAGCACCAGCCAAAGCAGAAACACTGCCACCACCTGGGGCAGGACTATCTTTTGCGACTTCGTCAACAAAATCATCAAGCCTCATTGAACAAAGTGCTCCTTGTTTTTCTATCTTATATTCTATTATTTTATCGTTAACATTGAACGCAGATATAGAATCAAGACCCAGCGTTTTTACAGCTATGTGTATTACCTCTTTCTCTGGGACACCTGTAGACCTTTTAGCTTTCCTGAGAAAGTGCTTTCCTGCCTCTAATATAGCTTCTTTTGGTATAAGACCTACCAACTCACTCCCTGTAACTCTTATCCCAAGTTTTTCAGCCTCGTTGCAACAAGTTTCAAACAATAGATGTAGCGGTGTCACATGATAATTAGTCAGATTAATTGATATTTGCGCCACACCATATTGGTCTATATACCATCCTATTGCCTTAACACCTTTTAGAAGACCGGGGATATTTACTGCCTTTCCATTATTGTCCCTTATTATTTCCCCTTTATCATCCCTTTTTGCACGACCAGCCTCTCTAATTGTAAAAGCCACCTCATTAGCAAGAGTTTTATCCCTTGTGTTAAGGTTTATGTTATAGGCTATTAAAAAATCTCTAGCACTTACTTGTACTGCACCAGACCTTTTAACCGTATCATTGAATTTTGAAGGGCCAAAGTCTGGCTTAAGGACACCGAGTTTATCTTTCAAACTTTCATATTCACCCTTTCTTACATAGGCCAAATCCATTCTTTCCTTACTACTTCCAGCATAGCCATAAAGATATACAGGGATACCAAGTTCAGTCCCTATTCTCTCTCCAAGTTCTTTTGCAATTGCTGTACATTCTTCCATGCTAACATCACTCACTGGTATAAAAGGACAAACATCAGTACAGCCTTGTCTTGGGTGGGCTCCTTTATGTACTGACATATCTATAAGTTCATTGCTTTTTTTAATACATTGGAATGCCGCTTCTTTAACAGCCTCTAGCTCTCCTACAAAAGTTATAACGGTCCTGTTGGTATCAAAACCAGGATCGACATCAAGGACACTAATACCCTTAACACTTTTTATTGCATCAACCACAGCATCTATAACTGCTTTGTTCCTTCCTTCAGAGATATTAGGAACGCATTCTACTATCTTGG